>JAIXZK010000337.1 GCA_027489695.1 Sphingomonadales bacterium | reverse complement strand
TTCTACCTGACCTTCATCGACTGGATCACCACCCAGGAAATCGGCGTGTTCTTCGAACGCACCGTCGGCCAGGTCGGCGAAGCCAAGGCGCTGGACATGGCCGAACGCGGCATCGCCATCGTCAACGAGCTGCTGTCGCTGATGCGGACGCGGGCGCTGCTGACCAAGCTGCGCGAGCGGCGGCGGGTGGCGAACGACAACGGCTGAGGCGGCTCCACTACCGCGAGCGGATCGGGAGAGGTGGCGGCGCCACCGCATAAAGGCGGCCGTGGGGGCCGCGCGCCACTTCGCGCAGCCACGGTTCCGACAAGGGCGCGTCGAAGCTCCAGACGAAGTCGAAGCGATCGCGCGGCAGGCCGGCGAGAATGGCGGCGAGCGGGCGACCGTCGCTATCCATGGCACCCAGCGCCACATCGGCGGCATCGTTGTAGCCAAGCCCGCGGTTGTAGATCGGCCGCAGCAATTGCGGATTCTGCAGATCCCATAGCGTGTCGACGAACGCCTCGCGGCGGACGATGGCGAGGCCAGGCAGCAGGTCATGGGCCGGCATCACCCAGCCGGCGCTGCTTCCCGGCCGGGCGATGACGGCGATGCGGGCGCCGCGCGGGACCTTGGCGAGCACCGCCAGCTCGGCTTCGGCCGCCACACCGCGCGTGCGCCAGCCCCATGCCAGTTCCGCGGTGCGCACGCCGTACAACAGCAGCGCGATCGCCGCGACCCGCCCGGCGCGCGGCCCGTCGCCCAGGCCCAGGAACAACAGGATCAGCAGCGGCGGCAGCAGGCGCGTGTCGGCATAGGCCGAGCCCATCGCGCCCCAGGGAATCAGCAGGTAGAGCAACCCGAGAAGCGCCGAAGCAAGCAACGGCCCGGCGCGGCGCGGGCCGCCAACGCGCAGCAGCAGCGCCGCCGCCAGCAGCACCGCCGCCGCCAGCGCCAGATCGAGCCATTGCTGTTCGGCGCGGAGCAGACTGGCGATCCAGAATGCCTTGACCATCAACGGCTTGAAGATCGGTGGCGCCGGCGCGCCCGCCGGCTGGGCGAGCGTCAGCAGCCCGGCCAGCGCCACCGGCAGCGTCCGCCAGCCGGCGGCGACAATGGCACGCGGCGATATCGGCCGGGCGCGCGCCAGTTCGAAGCCCACCACCGCCACCAGCAGCACCGCCCAGGCCGCCAGATGCGCCACCCAGACCAGCGCCGCCGCCGCCAGGCCCAGCGGCCAGCGCCAATGCCCATCCCGAACCTTCAGCCACAGCGCCAGTGCCAGCAGCGCCAGCGCCAGGCCGAGCTGATAATTGACGAAGCCGAAGGCGAAGGGGAACGGTACCAGCAGGGTGAGCGCCAGCAGCGCCGGCGCCTGCGGCCGGCCCCAGAGCGCGCGCGACACGGCATAGATGCCCGCCACCGTCAGCGGTGGAATCACCGCCACCGCTACCCGCGCCGCCATCTCGGTGGGCAGCACCGCACCCAGCGGCACCATCAGCAGATCGACGCCGAGATTGCCGATGAACAGCCAGCGGAACGCATAATAGCCCGGCAGATACGGCGATTCGGCGCCATGGTTCATGACATGCCAGCGGCCGATATGGCTGAACAGATCGGGCAGCATCGGCAGCGGCGCCGCGAGGAACGGAACGGTCGAGATTGCCGCCAGCAGCAGCCAGAACCAGCTTCGGGTCCAGAAAGGAGCGGAAGTCAGAAAAAGTGCCTCCGGCGGCTGGGGCCTGAGGCCCCAGACCCCCAATTGTTCATGCACAATCTTTGAGGCTCGCGCACCATCCCAACAAAATGGGGTTTGGGGCCTAAGGCCCCAGCCGCCGGAGGCAAAAAAATCCGCCGGAGGCCCCCTTACTTCCCGTCCCGCCGCCCCAGCAGGCGCAGGCGCAGCGCGTTCAGCTTGATGAAGCCGGCGGCATCGCGCTGGTCATAGGCGCCGGCATCATCCTCGAAGGTGACGATGCCGGCCGAATAGAGCGAATTCGGCGAGCGGCGGCCGACGACCTGGGCCTGGCCCTTGTAGAGGCGCAGCCGCACGGTGCCGGCGACCTTGGCCTGGCTGTGGTCGATCGCGGCCTGCAGCATCTCGCGTTCGGGGGAGAACCAGAAGCCATTGTAGAGCAGCTGCGCATATTTCGGCATCAGCTCGTCCTTCAGATGCGCGGCGCCGCGATCGAGGGTAATCTGTTCGATGCCGCGATGCGCGATGTGCAGGATGGTGCCGCCCGGCGTTTCGTACATGCCGCGTGATTTCATGCCGACGAAGCGGTTTTCGACGAGATCGAGCCGGCCGATGCCGTGGCGCTTGCCGAGCTCGTTGAGCCTGGCGAGCAGGCTGGCCGGCGACAGGCCTTCGCCATTGACCGCAATGGCATCGCCGCGTTCGAAATCGACGGTGATGTACTCGGCCGTGTCCGGGGCGGCTTCCGGGTCATCGGTACGCGAATAGACGTAATCGGGCACTTCCTCCCAGGGATCTTCGAGCACCTTGCCCTCGGACGAGGTGTGGAGAAGGTTGGCGTCGGTCGAGAACGGGCTTTCGCCGCGCTTGTCCTTCGAAACCGGGATCTGGTGCTGTTCGGCGAAGGCGATCAGCGCTTCGCGGCTGGTCAGATCCCATTCCCGCCACGGGGCAATGATCCGGATATCGGGGGCAAGCGCGTAATAGCCTAGCTCGAAGCGGACCTGGCCATTGCCCTTGCCGGTGGCGCCATGGCTGACG
>JAIXZK010000118.1 GCA_027489695.1 Sphingomonadales bacterium | reverse complement strand
TTTCTGCACCTCGTCCGGCGTCCAGGCCTGTTTGTGGCGTTCGAAGCGTTCGCCCATTGCTCTTCTCCGCGCGCCGCAAATCGACACTTGCCAAGGCCGCCGCTCTCGGCTGCATGTCGGCCGATGACAAGCTTTTATCTCGGCCTGGCGCTGATCATCGCCATCACCGTCAATGCCCGGCCCGCGGCGGTGCGCGTCGCCGGGATGCTGGTGGCGGCGGCGGCGATGGGGCTCATGGCCTGGTCGATCGTGCTCGCCGATCTCGATGGCACCTTCGCCCGGGCGCCGGCCGCCAGCCGGACGCCGCTGCTGCTCAATATCGAGGCGGCGCTGCTGGCGGCCGGCGTGCTGCTGCTGCTGTGGGGCGTGCCCCGCCAGTTCCGCCGGCCGGCCGGCGCGGTGCCGCCGCGCAGCACGCCCGCCGCCTATGGCCATCTCACCCGCGGCCTGCACTGGGCGAGCGCGACCCTGGTCATCGCCGCCTTCGTGATGGGCCAGTTCGTCGCCGTGCTGGCGCCCGACCGGCCGGAACGCGCCGAGTTCCTGGCGACGCACATGAGCATCGGCGGCGCCATTTTCCTGATGACCTTCGCGCGGCTGATCGAGCGGCTGTTCCGCCTGGCGCCGCCGGCGCCGATGGCGGCCCGCGCCGGCCATTTCGGCCTTTATGCCCTGCTGTTCGCCACCTCGCTCACCGGCCTTGCCCTGGCGACCGCACCGGTGCCGCTGCTCGGGCTCAGCCTGCCGCAACTGCCGCCCGGACCGCTGGCGGCGCCACTGCACCGCACCGTGCTGCCGATCCTGTTCGGCCTGTTGTTCGCAGTGCACCTCGCCGGCGCGGTGAAAGCGATCCGGCGAATGGCGCGGTGATGCCTATCGCGACCGGCCCGAACAGGTCGGCGCGACTCGGCGCCCGGAGAAGCGCAGACCGACCGTCGCTCTGGCACCGGACGTGCGGTTGAACTCGGCATTGTCGGCCCGGAACGACCGCGGGCGATAGCTGCCGGTCAGTGGTTGCAGGACATAATCGATGCTGCCGCGGCTGTGCAGCAGCGTCAGCTTGCCGCCCTGCATGGCGATGCGCTGGAAACGGTAGCGCTGTGGCCAAGCCTGGACGGTAAGCGTCCCGCCGTCGACGATCTCGCGGATATCCTCGGCCGACAGGCATTGCCGCGCCACCATGTCCGCCGGCTTTTCGCCATCGGCGTGCATCACCAGCTGCCATTCCCCGGGCAGGATCGGCAGTTGCTGCGCCGCCAGCGCCGACGGCACCGCGAGCCATGCCGACGCCGCCAGCGCCCACCCAAGCGAAATTGTCTTCATCCGATCCTCCACAACCACGGTAACACTGGAACAAAGCAAGGCCAATCGCCATATTGATGCCATGGCCATCCAGATTCGCACCAGTCTCGCCGAACCGGAAAGCGCCGAGGCTTTCGTTCCGCACCGCCCGGCCCGGCCCGACAAGTCCGAAGGCGGCAAGCGCTTCGAACTGGTCAGCGACTATACACCGGCCGGCGACCAGCCACGCGCCATCGCCGAGCTGGTCTCGCAGGCCAACCAGGGCGAGCGCGACCAGGTGCTTTTGGGCGTCACCGGATCGGGCAAGACCTATACCGCCGCCAAGGTGATCGAGGCGCTACAGCGCCCGGCGCTGGTGCTGGCGCCGAACAAGATCCTGGCGGCGCAGCTTTACGGCGAATTCAAGAGCTTCTTCCCGAACAACGCCGTCGAATATTTCGTCAGCTATTATGACTATTACCAGCCGGAAGCCTATGTGCCGCGTTCCGATACCTATATCGAGAAGGAATCATCGGTAAACGAAGCCATCGACCGGATGCGCCATAGCGCCACCCGCTCGCTGCTCGAACGCGACGATGTCATCATCGTCGCTTCGGTTTCGTGCATCTACGGCATCGGCTCGGTCGAGACCTATTCGGCGATGACCTTCAGCCTGAAAAAGGGCGCCACCGAGGATCTGCGCGAAGTCGTCAGGAAGCTCGTCGCGCTGCAGTACAAGCGCAACGAAATGGGCTTTGCCCGCGGCAATTTCCGGGTGAAGGGCGACAATCTCGAAATCTTCCCTTCCCATTATGAAGACAGCGCCTGGCGCATCTCCTTCTTCGGTGACGAGGTCGAGAGCATCACCGAATTCGATCCGCTGACCGGCCAGACGGTGGCGAAGCTCGATTACGTCAAGATCTACGCCAATTCCCACTATGTGACGCCGGGCCCGACGCTCAAACAGGCGAGCGAAGCCATCCGCTTCGAAATGACCGAGCGGCTGAAGGAGCTGAATGTCGAAGGGAAGTTGCTGGAAGCCCAGCGCCTCGAACAGCGCACCAATTTCGACCTGGAGATGATCGCCGCGACGGGAAGTTGCGCGGGCATCGAGAATTACAGCCGCTTCCTCACCGGCCGCCTGCCCGGCGAGCCGCCGCCGACGCTGTTCGAATATCTGCCCGACAATGCGCTCCTCTTCATCGACGAAAGCCATGTCACCGTCCCGCAGATCGGCGCCATGGCCAAGGGCGATCACCGCCGCAAGCTGACGCTTGCCGAATATGGCTTCCGCCTGCCCTCGTGCATCGACAACCGGCCGCTGCGCTTCGCCGAATGGGAAGCGATGCGCCCGCAGACGGTGTTCGTCTCCGCCACCCCCGGCCCCTGGGAGATGGACCGCACCGGCGGCGTCTTCGTCGAACAGGTCATCCGCCCCACCGGCCTGATCGACCCGCCGGTCCATATCCGCCCCGTCGAGGACCAGGTCGAGGATCTGATCGCCGAAGCGAAAGCCACCGCCGCCGCCGGCTATCGCACCCTCGTCACCACGCTGACCAAGCGCATGGCCGAGGATCTGACCGAATTCCTGCACGAGGCCGGCCTGCGCGTCCGCTATATGCACTCAGATGTC
>JAIXZK010000415.1 GCA_027489695.1 Sphingomonadales bacterium | reverse complement strand
GGCGGCAAGCAATCGCTCGCCAAGGCAATAAAGCGCGCGCTCGCCCTGCCGAAACCGAAACACGCCGGCGTCCGGCTGGTCGAAACCCGCTGCCTGAAGCTCTGCCCGAAAGGCGCCGTCGCCGTCGCCGACAGCGCCGCGCCGGGCAGCCTGCTGGTGATCGCCGCGCGAACCCCGCTGGCCGCGGTGGCGGCGGCGCTGGCGCTGGCGCGGGCGGAGCCTGATTCCGCGGGATCAGGAGGGCAGGAAGTGGGCCTCCGGCAACGCCGCTGTCAGCGCAGTCGAGTCATCCAGGCGATCGCCAGCACCAGCGCCGCCACCCCGAACGGCACCCCGGCCCAGGGCGATCCGGCCACCAGCAGCACCGCCGCTGTCGAAAGCGCCCCCGACAGCGCATATTCCGAAAGCGCCAGCAGCAGCGAGCCGCGCTGGCGGCGATAAAAGGCGCGGCGCGGCTGCGGTTTCGCTGCCCAGCCCTGTTGCAGCGCGCCGCACAGCGCCGCCACCGGCGCCAGCACCGCCGCGACCAGCGCCGCCACCGGCGACAGCAGCGCGATGCCGGCGATCGGCACCACCAGCAGCGCCAGCGGCGGCAGGCAGGCAGCGGCGAGCTTGACCCGATACACCGTCACCGCCGGCAGCGGCGCCGCTGCCACCAGATCGGGTGCATCCTCGCCGCAGATGGTGATCCAGCCGAGGCTCGCCGCCAGCAGCCCGGCGAACAGCACCACCGCCGCCGCCAGCCGGCCCGGCGAGGCGCCGCCGGCGAAGATCAGCCCAAACGCCGGGATCATATAGGCCATCTGCAGCAGCACCGTTGCCAGCAGTTCGGGATCGCGGGCGAGCAGGCGCAGTTCCTTGTCGAGCAGCACCCGCGCCGGCGAGCCGCCGAAACGCGCCGGCCGCGCCAGGCTGAGCGAGTCGGCGGCGCTGCCGGCGCCCATCTGGTCGGCGGCTTCGCGGGCCGAAGCGCGGGTCGCACCCCAGGCCAGCAGCGCGAAGGCCAGCAACGGCACCGGCGCGCCGAGCGCCGCTTCGGCCGGCCAGTCGAACGGCGGCAATGGCGGCTGGCGCAACCAGTCGAGCGTGCCGCGGAACCAGGCCGGGGCGAAGCTTGCCGACTGGCCGGCGACGCCCAGGGACACGCCGAAGACGCCGCTGGCGACCTGGATGATCATCCGCGCCCGCCGTGCCCCCCAGCGCCGGAACAGGCCGCCGGCGATGACGAAGGCCGCCGCGCTGGCCAGCGCCGCGCCGATGGCGATCATCAGCGTGATGCCGATCCAGCCGACATGGCCGAAGAACATCGACGCCAGCACGAACGGCAGCGAAATCGCCAGCATCGGCGTGCCGACCGCGATCTGCACCGCCACCGCCTTGGCGGCGAGCACCCGTTCCGGCGGCAGTGGTGCCGCCAGCAGCAGATCGAGATCGCCGCGATCATGGAAGACGCGCAGCACATGCATCGATGCCGCCGACAGCAGCAGCACCAGCAGGCCATACCAGCCGGCGGCGAGCAGCCCGATGGTGCCCGGCGGCAGCACCGTCACGTCGCGCCACTGCCAGGCGAGCGCGATGCCGCCGCCGACCGGCAGCAGCAGCAGGAACAGCAAGGCGCCGATGCGCAGCGCCCGGCCGGCGCGGCTGCCCTCGCGCCAGACGAGGCGGAGCTCGTGCGCGATCAACCAGGCCGTGCTGCCAGGGGCCGGCCAGCCGGCTGCCTGCCGCGGTCGCGCCCGGGCCGGCAGCGGTGCGTTCGTCGCCAGCGGCAGGCCTGCACTCACGCCGCGCTGGCCAGGGCGAGGAACAGCGTTTCGAGGCTGGCATCGCCGCCGGCACGCAGTTCGTCGAGCGTGCCTTCGGCGATCAACCGCCCGGCGCGGATGATGCCGATGCGGCTGGCCAGCCGTTCGGCGACTTCCAGGATATGTGTCGTCAGGATGACGGTGCCGCCGGCCGCGACGCGCGCCAGCAGCAGGTCCTTGACCTGCCGGGCGGCAGCGGCGTCGAGCCCGGTCAGCGGCTCGTCGAGGATCAGCAACCGCGGATCGTGGATCAGCGCGCCGGCCAGCGCCACTTTCTGCTTCTGCCCGCGCGACAGCGTCTCGCAGCGCACCCGGCGCTGTGCCTCCAGCCCCAGATCGGCGATCAGGGTTTCGGCGCGCGCCGCGGCGATTTCGGCTGGCACCGCCCATAGCCCGGCGACAAAGGCGAGATACTCCTCGGGGCTGAGCTTGTCGTAGAGCAGCGGCTCATCGGGCAACCAGGCGATCAGCCGCTTGGCGCCGATCGGATCGGCAAGCACGTCGCGGCCGAACACCCGGATGCTGCCGCTGTCGGGCGCCGCCAGCCCGGCGACCATGCGCAAGGTGGTGGTCTTGCCGGCGCCATTGGGGCCGAGCAGCGCATAGAGTTCGCCGGCCCGGACCGTCAGGTCGAGGCCGTCGACAGCCGGCGCCAGGAAGCGCTTCCGCAACGCCGTTACCGCAAGCGCCAAATCTTCCATGCTGTCCCCGGCTTTGTCTCCGCCGCTGATAGCAAGGCGCTTGCCCGCCGGCCACCGGCGAAGACGCGTGTTGCTGGACTAATACAGGACAGGCTGCTACGCCGGCGGGATGACCGATCTCCCGAACCTTGTGCTCGAACTTGCCGATGTCACCCGCCGTTACGACCGCAAGACCGTTCTCGAAGGGGTGACCTGCCGCTTTCCGACCGGCCTGACCCTGCTCACCGGGCCGAGCGGTGCCGGCAAATCGACGCTGCTGCGCCTGATCGCCACTGCCGAGGCGCCGAATGGCGGCCGCCTCGCCTGGAACGGTGCCGCGCTGCCCGGCGCCCGCCAGGCGCTGCGCCGTGATCTCGGCTATGCCCCGCAGGCGGTCGACCTGCCGGAGGACCTGACGGCGCGCGAATTCGCGCTGCACATCGCCGCGCTGAAGGGCCTCGATCCGGCGGCGGCCGACCGCCAGTTCGGCGCGATCACCGAGCGGATCGGCCTGCACGCCGATATCAACAATCGCATCGGCAGCTTTTCGGGCGGCATGCGGCGACGGCTGGTCTTCGCCCAGGCGCTGCTCGGCGCGCCGCGGCTGCTGGCGCTCGACGAACCGACGGCGGAGCTCGATGGCGAGACGGCGCACAAGCTCGGCGCGCTGATCCTCGAACGCGCCCGGGAGGCGGTGGTGGTGATGACCACCCATCTTGCTGATGAGCTGGCGCCGCACGCCGTTGCCGTGCTGCGCGTCGAAGCCGGCCGGGTGGCGGCGGCATGAACCTGGCCATCGCGCGCTCGTCGCTGACCACATCGCTCGCCCGCTATTCGCGCAGCTGGGGCCTGTGGCTGCTGCTGCTCGTCGCGCCGATCGCGGCGCGATACATGATTCCGCATGGCGAAGGCGCCGATGCCGGCATCGTCATCGCCATCGGCCGGAAACTGCCGGTGATGACCTCGGCCTTTCTCGGCGTCTCGCTCGGCATCGTCGTTTCGACCCTGCTGCTGCCGATCGGCTGGATGTACCTGCGATCGAACACCAATCGCCGCCAGCCCTGGCAGGTGGAGGAAGTCACGGCGGCGTCGCGCGTTGCCATCGCGCTCGGCCGCTTCGCCGCCGATGGCGCGGTGCTGCTTGCGATGCTGGCGGCGCTTACCATTGCCGGCTGGATCCTTGGCCTCGTTATCGGGCCCGCCGATGGCTGGCATCCCGGCGATATCGCGCTGGCGCTGTGGCTCGTCGCGGCGCCGGCGCTGCTCGGGCTGGCGGCATTGCGCATCCTGTTCGACGCGCTGCCCTGGGCCCGTGGCGGCTTCGGCGACTTCCTCTATTTCGTGCTGTGGATGACTTCGATCATCGCTCCCGCCCTGAATGAAGGCGCGGCGCCAAGCTTCGCCGGCGGACTGCGCGACTTTCCGGGCTTCCTGCGGCCCCTGCAGGTCGGCGCGCCGGCCGGTTCGAGCGATTTCGCCATCGGCGGTGTCAATGATCTGCTGCCCGGCCATGTCGCGCTCGATGTCATGGCCGGGCTGTTCTCGCCAGGCTATGTCGAATCGCGGCTGGCCTGGGTGGGGATCGCCGTCCTCGTCGCGGCTTTCGCCGGACTGGTTTATCGGCCGCATCGCGCCAGCCGCGGCCGTCCGCTGGCGGGGCGATGGGCTCGCCTGCTCGCCGCCGGCCCGCCGCCAGCCGCCGACATGGCCGCCGCCGCCGCCCGGCGCATCGCGGTGCCGGCACTGGGACTGGTGCTCGCCGAAGCGCGGCTGATCCTCGCCGGCCGGTTGTTCAAGCTGCTGGCGCTGGCGGCCTTCGTGTTCGCTGCCTTTGGGGAGTTCCGCCATTCCGCCAGCCCGGCGGCGCTGCTGCTGCTGATCTTTGCACTGACCGCGCACGCCGGGCGCAGCGAGGCGCGCCAGCTGGTGGCGCTGACGGCGACGGCGCCGCTGTCGCCCTGGGCGCGGCGCGGCGCCTTCGTGCTCGCCGGCACCGGCCTGACGCTGCTGCTGGCGCTGCCGGCGGTACCGCGCGGCGGCATCGAGGTGCTGGCGCTGGCCGGCGCGACCGGGCTGGCGGCGTCGCTGGTGGCGATCACCGGCGCCGCGATCAGTGGCTCGGGCTTCGCGCCGCGGCTGCTGCTGTTCATCGCCTGGTATGTTTACCTGTCGAGCTGAGGCGGCTGGCGTACCGGCAAAAGCGGGGGCTTGCCGGCGGTCATCGCGGCGTCGAAACTCCGGCCAACCGCCTTGGGGACCGATCCGATGCTGAAGACCTCGCTGTTGCTTGCCACCGCCATGTTTGCGGCCAGCGCCGACGCGCGCACCATATCCGTCGCGGCGGGGCCGGACGCGCAGGAGCGTCTGCAGGCGGCGCTGATCGATGCGCAGCCCGGCGATGTCTTGCAGCTGGCGGCGGGGCGGTTCGTGCTGAGCGGCGGGCTCAGCCTCGATGTCGCCGGCGTGACGGTGGCGGGCGCCGGGCCGGCGGCGACGGTGCTCGATTTCACCGGCCAGAAGGGCGAGGGCGAGGGCCTGCTGATCACCTCGAACGATGTGCTGATCCGCGATCTCGGCATGGAAAACCCCAAGGGCAATGGCCTCAAGTCCAAGGGCTCGGACGGGATCAGCTTCGTCAACGTCCGCGTTGAATGGACCGGCGGGCCCAAGGCCAGCAACGGCGCCTATGGCGTCTATCCGGTATCGTCGAAGCATGTGTTGATCGACCGGGTGGTGGTGAAGGGCGCTTCCGACGCCGGCATCTATGTCGGCCAGTCGGACCAGATCGTGGTTCGCAACAGCCGCGCCGAGGGCAATGTGGCGGGCATCGAGATCGAGAACAGCTACAACGCCGATGTCCATGACAATGTCGCCACCAACAACGCCGGCGGGATATTGGTGTTCGATCTGCCCGATCTGCCGCAGCAGGGCGGGCACAGCGTGCGGCTGTTCCGCAACCAGGTGATCGCCAACAACCATGTCAATTTTGCAGCGCCGGGCAATATCGTCGCCGGGGTGCCATCGGGCACCGGCGTGATGGTGATGGCCAACCGCAACGTCCATGTGACGGACAATGATATCCGCGACAATCTGGGCAATGCGGTGATGCTGGTCGCCTATACCCAGGCGTTCACCGACAGCAATTACAATCCGTTACCGCGCAGCATCGCGGTGCGCGGCAACCGCTATGCCGGCAATGGCGCCAAGCCCGCCTTTGCCGGTGGCGCCGAGATCGCCGCGGCGGTCGGCGGCACGCTGCCGCCGGTGATGTGGGACGGGATCACCGGCTATACCGTGCCGGGCGGCGCCGCGGTGACGGCGGAGGGCGGCATTTTCGTGAATGACGGCCCGCTGCTCAACCTTGGCCTGAAGACGCACGGCACCCCGGCCAGCGCCGCGCGCCCGAGCATCGGCGCCGCGAGGGCGATGGCGACCCTGGCCGAGCCGGCGCCGGTGGTGCTGCCGGCGGCGCAGGAGGCGCGGGCAGCGAGCAAGCTGGCGGCGCGATGAAGCGGTTCCTCGCCGCCGCCGCGGCGGCATGGCTGGCGCTGGGCGCGAGCGAAGCGCCGGCCGTCGACGGCGCTCGCCTGCTCGACGAGACCGCGGCGCCGAAGCTTTCCGACTATCGCCTGTTCGTGCGCGGCCATGTGCCGGCGCCGGGCCTTGTCCGCTATACGCTCAACACGCCGCTGTTCAGCGATTATGCCGAGAAGCTGCGCTATGTCTGGCTGCCGCCGGGCGCCCGCGCGACCTACACCGCAAAGGGCGTGCTCGACTTTCCGGTCGGCACGACGATCGTCAAGAGCTTCGCCTTCCCCGTCGATTTCCGCGCGCCGGCGAAGGATCTGCGGATCATCGAAACGCGCCTGCTGGTGCGTCGCGCCTCGGGCTGGGTGCCTTTGTCCTACGTCTGGAACGCCGATGGCAGCGATGCCGAGCTGAAGCGCACCGGCGCGCGTATCCCGGTCAGCTTCCTCGACAGCGCCGGCCGGCGCCGTGACATCGACTACGCCGTGCCCAACATCAACCAGTGCAAGCAATGCCACCAGCAATCGGGCGCCGTCACCCCGATCGGACCGACCGCCGCCAATCTCAACGGCGGCCTCGACGGCCATGGCAGGTCGCAACTCCTCGCCTGGGCGCAGACGGGCCGCCTCGACCGCGCCCCCGCCGATGCGCCGCGGCTGGCGCGCTGGGACGACACCGCCGCGCCGCTCGCCGCCCGGGCGCGCGCCTATCTCGACGTCAATTGCGGCCATTGCCATTCGCCGGCCGGATTCGCCTCCAACTCCGGCCTCTACCTCCAGCATGACGAGCCATCGCCGGCCCATCAGGGCATATTGAAACGCCCGGTCGCCGCCGGCCGCGCCTCGGGCAGCGCCGAGTTCAGCATCAAGCCCGGCGATCCTGATGGCTCGATCCTGGTCAACCGCATGGCTTCGAGCGAGCCCGGCGTGATGATGCCGCAGTTCGGGCGGACGGTGGTGCATGACGAGGGGGTGGCGCTGCTGCGCGCCTATGTGGCGGCGCTGAAGTAGAGGAGGTCGCGTTGACTGGAACCGGTCGAACTTAGCCTCCGGCGGCTGGGGCCTTAGGCCCCAGGCCCCATTTCGATTCTATCGATCGTAACAGTCCGCTCCGGGAAAGCGGCGACCAACAAAATGGGGTCTGGGGCCTAGGGCCCCAGCCGCCGGAGGCTCTCTCACCCGATCGTCAGCCGCTCATAGCGCGCCAGGTGATGATCGACCGAGCCGAACTGGTTCTCGATCATCGTCGCGCGCTTGAAATAATGGCCGACCGCCAATTCGTTGGTGATGCCGATGCC
>JAIXZK010000203.1 GCA_027489695.1 Sphingomonadales bacterium | reverse complement strand
TCAATCATAGGATGATGGTGACATAGGTGGGCGGCCGTCCGAATATTTCTGTCTGCGAGTAGCGAGACTCCTCTACGCGGCAGTTACGGAGGACAACTGGGCATGTTCGTGGAGGGATCTGCACGCCTACTAGCCAGCATTACCTGAGCCTGCTGGTTGCCGGCTCACTGTCTTGGTGCTTAAATCACCTGGCCACCTCGATCGGCACGGGCGGTGCCGGGCCGGCTTCGGCGGCGAGGGCGTGATCGAAGGTGAGGAAGGCGTCGGCGCGGCGGGATTGGGTGAGGTGGAGCATATCGGCGAGGTCGGCGCCGGCGGCATAGCGGGTGTGGGCCCAGCGGATCGCGGCTTCATCGCGTTCTGTCCGCGATGGAGCGACAAACAAGAGCGGGTCCAGGGCCTCAGGCCCTGGCCGCCGGAGGCTCTCTTGCCTCCTCAGACTCACCCTCACCCTCACCCCGGCTCGCTGCGCTCGCCACCCCTCTCCCTCGAGGGGAGAGGGGGTTATTCAGCGGCGGCGGCGGTGGTGCGGGGTTTGCGGGGTTTGGCGGGGGCTTTCACCGAAGTCTCCCCTCCCGCTTGCGGGAGGGGGGCAGTCAGGAGCGGCTTGAGATAGTGGCCGGTGAAGCTGGCCGCCGTCGCGGCGATGACTTCGGGGGTGCCGACCGCGACGATCTGGCCGCCGCGGTTGCCGCCGTCGGGCCCGAGGTCGATCACCCAGTCGGCGGTCTTGATGACGTCGAGGTTATGTTCGATGACGACGACGGTGTTGCCTTGCTCAACGAGGGCGTGAAGGACTTCGAGGAGTTTGCGAACGTCCTCGAAGTGCAGGCCGGTGGTCGGTTCGTCGAGAATATAGAGGGTGTTGCCGGTGGCGCGGCGGCTGAGTTCCTTGGCGAGCTTGACGCGCTGCGCTTCGCCGCCGCTGAGCGTTGTAGCCTGCTGGCCGACCTTGACATAGCCCAGGCCGACTTCGTGGAGCATGGCGAGCTTTTCGCGAATGGGCGGCACCGCCTTGAAGAACTCGACGCCGTCCTCGACCGTCATGTCGAGCACATCGGCGATCGACTTGCCCTTGAACTTCACTTCCAGCGTTTCGCGGTTGTAGCGGGCGCCGTGGCAGACATCGCAGGTGACATAGACATCGGGCAGGAAGTGCATTTCGATCTTGATGAGGCCGTCGCCGGTGCAGGCTTCGCAGCGGCCGCCCTTGACGTTGAAGCTGAAGCGGCCGGGCTTGTAGCCGCGGGCCAGCGCCTCGGGCAGGCCGGCGAACCAGTCGCGGATCTGGGTGAAGGCGCCGGTGTAGGTGGCGGGGTTGGAGCGCGGCGTGCGGCCGATCGGCGACTGGTCGATATCGATGACCTTGTCGAGATGCTGCAGGCCGTCGACGCCATCGTGCGGGGCGGCGAGGACGCGGGCGCCGTTCAGCTCGCGCGCGGCGCTGTTGTAGAGCGTATCGATGGTGAAGGTTGATTTGCCGCTGCCCGAGACGCCGGTGACGCAGGTGAAGGTGCCGAGCGGGATGGAGGCGGTGACGCCCTGCAGGTTGTTGCCGCGGGCGTTCCTGACGGTGAGTTTCTTGCCGGTGCCCTTGCGGCGCTGGGCGGGCAGGGGAACGCTGCGGCGGCCGGCGAGGTAATCGCCGGTGATGCTGTCCGGATTGGCGAGGATGTCCGCCAGGCTGCCGTGCGCCACCACGGCGCCACCATGGACGCCGGCGCCGGGGCCCATGTCGACAATATAATCGGCAAGGCGGATGGCGTCCTCGTCATGTTCGACGACGAGGACGGTGTTGCCGAGATCGCGCAGGCGCTTCAGGGTTTCGAGCAGCCGGTCATTGTCGCGCTGGTGCAGGCCGATCGAGGGTTCGTCGAGGACGTAGAGCACGCCGGACAGGCCGGAGCCGATCTGCGAGGCCAGGCGGATGCGCTGGCTTTCGCCGCCGGAGAGCGTGCCCGACTTGCGGTCGAGGTGGAGGTAATCGAGCCCGACATTGTCGAGAAAGCCGAGCCGCTCGACGATTTCCTTGAGGATACGCTCGCCGATGGTGCGCTGCTTGGGGGTCAGCTGCTCGGCAATGGTCTGGGCCCAGCGATAGGCCTCCCCGACTGGGCGGCGGACGGCCTGGGCGATGCTCTCGCCAGCGATCTTGACGCTCAATGCCTCGGGCTTGAGGCGGTCGCCCTGGCAGGTCTCGCACGGCATCGCCGATTGGTAGCGCTCGAGTTCCTCGCGCATCCAGGCGCTTTCGCTGCCCAGGCGCTTTTCAAGGTTGCGGATGACGCCTTCGAACGGCTTGGTGACGTCATAGCTCTTGCGGCCGTCCTGGAAGGTGAGGGTGACCGGGCGGCCGCCGGAACCATGCAGGATGGCGTGCTGCGCTTCGGCCGAAAGGTCCTGCCAGCGTGATTTGAGGGTGAAGCCATAGGCCTTGCCGAGCGAGGCCAGCACCTGCTGGTAATAGGGCGAGGGCGGGTTGGACTTCGCCCAGGGCATGACGGCGCCCTTTTCGAGCGTAAGGGCATGGTTGGGGACGATCAGCTCGGGGTCGAAAACGGCCTTTTCCCCGAGCCCGTCGCAGGCCGGGCAGGCGCCCTGCGGGGCGTTGAAGGAGAACAGCCGCGGCTCGATCTCGGCGATGGTGAAGCCGGAGACCGGGCAGGCGAATTTCTCGGAAAAGGTGATGCGTTCCGGGGTGGCGCCCTCGGCGGCATCGGCGAATTCGGCGATGGCCAGGCCCTCCGCCAGCTTCAGCGCGGTTTCGAAGCTTTCGGCGAGCCGCGCCTCCAGCCCTTCGCGGACGACGATGCGGTCCACCACCACATCGATGTCGTGCTTGTACTTCTTGTCGAGCGCCGGGGCGTCGGCGATGTCGTGGAAGGCGCCGTCGATCTTCACCCGGGTGAAGCCGTCCTTCTGCAGCTGCGCCAGTTCCTTGCGATATTCGCCCTTGCGGCCGCGGACGATCGGGGCAAGCAGGAACAGCCGGGTGCCCTGGGGCAGCGCCATGACGCGATCGACCATCTGGCTGACGGTCTGGGCGGTGATGGGCAGGCCGGTGGCCGGGCTGTAGGGCACGCCAACGCGGGCCCAGAGCAGGCGCATGTAATCATAGATTTCGGTAACGGTCGCCACCGTCGAGCGCGGGTTCTTGCTCGTCGTCTTCTGCTCGATGCTGATCGCCGGGCTGAGGCCTTCGATATGGTCGACATCGGGCTTCGACATCAGTTCGAGGAACTGGCGGGCATAGGCGGAGAGCGATTCAACGTAGCGGCGCTGGCCTTCCGCATAGATGGTATCGAAGGCAAGGCTCGATTTGCCGCTGCCCGACAGGCCGGTGATGACCGTCAGGCTGTTCTTGGGCAGATCGACATCGACGCCCTTGAGGTTGTGCTCGCGGGCGCCGCGCACGCTGATATGGCTGAGCATGGGACGGTTTGTTCCACATATGTTCGACGCGCGCAAGCGTCCATGATCGACGCGCAAGCGCCATTGCCGCCCGACATAGGGGGGCTGCTGGCGCCGGACAATGCGGCGCCATGGCCGGCTGCTGCCGCGGACGCAGCGAAGGGCGCGGTGGAGCCATCCCACCGCGCCCTTGCCGGGTGCCCCGCTGCGGGCGGGGCGGGCCGGGCGCGGGTCAGGCGCCTGGCGGGTGCCGCGGGCGGGTCAGGCCGTTGGCGGAAGTGCCGATGCCGGGTCGGGCAGCGGCGGGGGACGGACGGGTCAGGACCGTCCCCGGATCGGCTCGCGAGGGTCAGCCGCGAGCGAAATTGTCATCCGCGGAGCGGAAGCGGGCTTCCATCCAGGTGCCGACCATCAGGGTGATCATCACCGGGTAGGACCAGAAGATCAGCGCCACCGCATAGGCCCAGGCGAAATTGCCCTGTTCGGCCATGGAGGCGATGTGCACCGTCACCGCGACAAGCTGGAAGGCGGTCGCATACATCGGCCAGAAGCGGTCGCTGCGCAGCGCCAGCACCAGCAGCCCGACGAGCAGCGCCACGTCGACGGCAAGGATGCCGACCTCGGTGTGGCCATAGAGCGAGGAATTGGCGGCGTTCGAAGCGAGCGTCGCGACGAAGAAACCGATGGCGGCGAAGCGTTCGTCAAGGCCGCCCCACCGGAAAGCCATGGCCACGCTGGCGATCAGCGCCGACCATCCGATTATCTGGATAAGCATATCGCTCTCCTATTGATCCACAGGGGTCGGCGATGCCCCCCGACGGGCATCGCCGGAACCCGGATCAGGCGGCGACGACAGCGAGATGGCGCGCCGGCGGCGCGGCTTCGGCCGACGGCGGGCAGTGCATGTCGTTGAACATGACGTGGCCGAGGCCGATTTCGCCCGATGCATCGCGCAGCGCCTTGTGGGTGCGGATGATGTTGGTGCGCGCCTTCACCAGCTGCTGGCAGCTTTCCATGGCGTGCATCAGCGCTTCCTGACCGACATGCATGCCGACATTGGCGGCCTGGGTGGCGGCGGGCACCGACGCGGTCAGGCCGGCGACGGCGGCGAGCGCGGCGTCGATCGCGGCTTCGGCGGCGAGCAGCTTGGCGGCAACGCCATTGGCTTCGATGCGGGTGGTGGCGATCATGGGTCTGTCCTTCGGGCAATCGGTGCGGGTCAGGCACCGGGTGGGTGGGCGTCCTTTCGGACGGCCACCGCCCGAAAGGTCAGATCAAAGTCTTCAACGCCGCCATGGCGGCAAGAACGGCACCAAATCCGAGTGCCGACCCCACGGCGATCAGGAAAATCCAGGCAAGACGCAGCCCGACCGAAAGGTCGTTGCGACGTCCCCAGGGCAAGCCGTTCGCGGCACTGTCCGCAACACCTGCTCTGGGCGATCCGGTCGAGGCCAGCCCCATGAGCCCCGGGTCAAGGGCCATGGCGCCTGCGGCATCGACCGGATGCTCGCTAAAGTTGGGCATCGATGCGCCCGCCAGTCGGGGAGGGCCGCTGGCGGGCGGACCAACATCCGGACTGAGGGTGAAGCGAGACGGGTCAATATCAGCGCTGCCACCTGAGGCCGGTCCCCCCAAATTCGGCGAACCGGTCGGCGGCGCAAGCTCCGAAGGCTGGTATATCAACGGCTGGTAGGCGTCGGGCATCACCTCGCCGCCGGCTTCTTCCTGCACCAGCAGCCGCGCTGCCTCGATGCGGTTGGCGACCTGCAGGGTGCGCATCGCCGTGCGCAGCCGCATGTCCACGGTGTGCGGCGACACGCCGAGCAGCCTGGCGATGTCCTTCGACGTCATGTGCTGGTAAACCAGCCGCAGGCAATCGCGCTGACCTTCGGTCAGCAGCGCCAGTTCGGCGGTTTTCGGATTAGGCCGTGTTGTCACCGCAATACGGCACCTTGCCTGAGCAGGAATGTCAAGGCTGGCAACAGCCTCGCTGCTGAAATCGACCCGCATCTTCGACCCACCTTCCAAAATCGCGCCTGACCAGGGCGCGGACCCAGACACATCATCACCGAATCGCCTTTGTTAAGCAAGGTTGTCGACCTGCGACCGTCAACGATCCCGATGGATAAACCGATTCGAGCGACAGATTGCCGCTTGGACATGATTTTCGGCGGGGAAGGGCGCCGATCGCAACGATCTGGCAACCTTTGGCGATGATTCGGCATCGCCCCGCGGGAGCATCTTGACAGATTCGTGCTGTTAACCCCGCCAGATCGGCCGATTATGGCAGTTCACCTGTCAGTTTGCGCAAGACTGTCCGGCTTCCCGCCGTCTCCGACACCGCCTAGATTCGGCGCCATGAGCTGGACCCCCGAACTTGATGAACTCGCCCGCCGCCGGGCGCTCGCCACCGCCATGGGCGGCGAAGCGAAGCTCGACAAGCAGCGCGCCATGGGCCGGATGAACGCCCGCGAGCGAATCGCCGCCGTCGCCGACGAAGGATCGTTCCGCGAAATCGGCGCGCTTTCGGGTTTCGGCGGCTATGACGAGGCCGGCGAGCTCGAAACTTTCCAGCCGGCGAACTTTCTGTTCGGCCGGGCGACCATCGATGGCCGGCCGGTGTGCCTGACCGCCGATGATTTCACCGTGCGCGGCGGCGCCGCCGATGCCAGCCTGCACCGCAAACTGGGCGAGGCCGAGCGGCTGGCCTTTGAATATCGCATGCCGCTCATTCGCATGATCGAAGGCACCGGCGGCGGTGGTTCGGTGCGCACGCTCGAAACCATGGGCCACACCTATATCCCGGAGATTCCGGGCTGGGAGCTGATGGTCGAGAACCTCAGTCAGGTGCCGGTGGTGGCGCTCGGCCTGGGGCCGGTGGCCGGGCTCGGCGCCGGGCGGCAGGTGATGGCGCATTATTCGCTGCTCGTCGCTGGCCTGTCGCAGATGTTCGTCGCCGGGCCACCGGTGGTGGCGGCGGCCGGCGAGATCCGCACCAAGGAAGAACTCGGCGGCGCCCATATCCATGCCCAGAACGGCGCCATCGACGATCGCGTCGACAGCGAGGCCGAAGCCTTTGCCCGGCTGAAGCGCTTCCTTTCCTATCTGCCCTCTTCGGTCGATGAATTGCCGGCGCGAGGGCCGGTGAAGGACAAGCGCCGGAAGGGCGAGGACTGGCTGGCATCGGCGGTGCCGCGTGACGGCCGCCAGCTCTATCCGGTGCGCCCGATCGTCGAGACGGTGATGGACCGCGACAGCTGGTTCGAGATCGGCCGCGAATGGGGCCAGGGCGTCGTCACCGGCCTCGCCCGCCTTGATGGCTGGGCGGTGGCGGTGATCGCGTCGAACCCGCAACACCTCGGCGGCATCTGGACCGCGGCGACGGCGCGCAAGGTCGAACGCATGGTCGATCTCGCCGATACCTTCCATCTGCCCATCGTCCATTTCGTCGACAACCCCGGCTTCCTGATCGGCCGCCGGGCCGAGGAGGAAGGCACAATCCGCTGGGGTTCCAGGGCCTTGGCCGCCATATATCAATCTTCCGTACCCTGGTGCGCGATCGTGATGCGCAAGGCCTATGGCATGGCCGGCAGCGGCCATGCGCCGGCCGACCGCATGCGCTGGCGCCTTGCCTGGCCGTCGGGCGACTGGGGCAGCCTGCCGATCGCCGGCGGCCTCGAAGCCGCCTATCGCGCCGAACTGGAAGCGGCGCCCGACCCGGCGGCACGGCTGGCCGAAATCAAGGACCGGCTGGAAAAGGTGCGCTCGCCGTTCCGCACGGCGGAGCGCTTCGGCGTGGAATCGATCATCGACCCGCGCGAGACGCGCTCCGAATTGATCGAGTTCGCCGGGCTGGCGCAGCGGGCGCTGAAGACGGGCGTGCGGCGGCGGGGGCTGCGGCCGTGAACTTTCAGGAAAGTTCGCTTCCGGCGGCTGGGGCCTGAGACTTCAGACCCGCGTTTGTTTTCCGCGCGTAAAGCGGGGGGGTATCGAGGAGGTTCTCTTGGCGCGGGCGCTTGCTGCCGGAACGGCGTATTTCGCGGCGCTGTTCGCGCTTGGCTTCCTGCTGGGCACCATCCGGGTGATCTGGGTGGTGCCGAGCCTTGGCCGGCTTGGGGCGACCATGGTTGAAGCGCCGATCATGCTGGCGGCGGGCTGGTGGCTGTGCGGCCGGGCGGTGCGGCACTGGCGGGTGACGCCGGCGCTGGCGCCCCGGGCGACGATGGCGCTGTGCTTCCTTGCGCTGCTGATCCTGGTCGAAGCGGCGATGGGCATGGCCTTGTTCGGGCGATCGCTGGCCGATCAGGGCGCGCTGCTGGCGACGCCGGCCGGCGCGCTCGGGCTGGGCACGCAAATCGTCACCGCGTTGTTTCCGCTGTTCGTCCGTACCGCGCCCGCGCGCGGCTGAGCTCAGGGCGCCGCCGTCACCGTCACGGACCGGAAGGCGGCGAGCCCCTGTTCCTGTTCCCGGGCGCGCTGGCGGGGGCCGGGGGGATCGACTTCGCTGGTGACGGTTACGGTATCGGCGAGCGCGGCGCCGATCGCCTCGGCGCGGGCGGCGGCGAGCGCGGCGGCGTCGGTGTCGCCATCGTCGCGGCTGGCGGCATGGCCGGTGACGATCGCCTGCCGTGCCTGCCAGCGGGCGAGGGCCCAGCGGACATCGGCAAGGTCGCTGTCGTCGGGCGTGTCGGCGTCGCCGGCGGCAAAGCCGACGCGCAGCGGCGTCGCGGCGGGCGGCAGGATCTCGATCGTCCAGCCGGGGTGGCGGGCGATCAGATCGACTTCGCGGGCGCGCAGCCGGGCCAGGCTGACCGGCGGCGGCGGCATGGCGACGGCGTGGCGAGCCGCCAGGTCGACGACGAAATGACCGTCGCCGGCGATCGTCGCCAGCGCTTCGCCGATGGCGCTGGCTTCGCCCTCGCGAGCCCGGGCGGCTTCGGCGCGGGCGAGGCCGGCGCGCGCTTCCGCCAGTTCGGCCGCCGCGGTGGCGCCGTTCCTCACCACCAGCTGTTCGATGCGAACCGAGACCGGCTCGCGATCGGCGAGGCGGGCGGCGACGGCCGCTTCGGCATCCGCGTCGAGGCGCGGCGTCAGTACGACGGCGCGCGCCACCACCGGACGGGCGGCGAAATCCATGTCGAGCTGCGAGATCCGCGCGCCGTCGCCGAAACTGGCGATGATGGCGCGGCTGACATCGCGGCTGATCGCCGATTCCCAGGCGATCTGGCGCAGCGACAGCGCCAGCGGCACCGCCAGCAATGCGAAGACCGAAGCGATCGCCGCCGCCTGCAGCCGGGTCTGGCGCGGTGAGAGGCCAGCGGCGAAACCGGCGGCACGCGCCGTCAGCGCCGCGGTCAGCGCGATGGCGATCATGTTGGTGAAGAACAGCGCCAATGCCCCGCCTGCGATCGCGGCGTTGCCGGTGGCAAGGCCGAAGCCGACGGTGGCGAGCGGCGGCATCAGTGCCGTGGCGATGGCAACGCCAACGATGGTGCCGCCGCGGCCTGTGATCGTCGCATAGCCGCCGGCCAGCGCCGAGAAGATCGCCACCAGCAGGTCGAACAGATTGGGCCGGGTGCGGGCCAGGATTTCGGCGGTGACACCCTGCAACGGCGAAGCGGCGACGATCAGCGCGGCAAACACCACGCCGAACGCCGCGCCCGCCGCCAGCGTGCCGCCGCTGCGCCGCACTTCCGCCCAGTCGAACACCGCCAGCGCGAAGCCGAGGCCGATGATCGGGCCCATCAGCGGCGAGATCAGCATGGCGCCGATGACCACCGCCGGCGAGGATTGCAGCAGGCCGAGGATGGCGATGCCGGCCGAGAGCATCACCATCAGCAGATAGCGCGGCCCCCAGCTGGCATCGTCACGGACGCCGGCCAGCACGGCGGTGCGATCGACATTGCCGAACAGCGCCTCGCGGCTATGGCGCAGCCGGTCGAGCAGGCCGGCGCTCGCCATCAGCCGGCGACCAGCAGGCCGCGCAGCAGCGCGCGGGTTTCGGCATCGATGACGCCGTCGAAGCGGGCGGGGCGGAAGCGGCGCTGGAAGGCGATGACGGCGGCCATGGGTTCGCTGATGTCATAGCCGTAACGGGCCAGCGCCGCCAACGTGCCGGCGTCGGTCCAGCCGGGGTCGAAGCCGCCTTGTGGAATGGCGGCGGCGAGGCCGGCACGCGCCAGGCGCGGCCAGTCGAACAGCTCGCCGGGGTCTTCCTTGCGCGCCGGCGCCACATCGCTGTGGCCGACGACGTTCGACGGATCGACGCCGTGGCGGGCGACGGCGGCGGCGACGAGCGCCTCGACCGCGGCCATCTGCTCGTCGGGGAAGGGGCGATAGCCGAATTCATGGCCGGGGTTGACGATCTCGATGCCGACGCTGGCCGAATTGACGTCGGTGGTGCCGCGCCACTTGGCTTTGCCGGCGTGCCAGGCGCGCCAGCCCTCGTCGACGAGGCGGATGATCTGGCCGTCCTCCGCCACCAGCCAGTGCGCCGAGACCTTGGCGGCCGGATCGGTGAGGCGATCGAGTGCCGCCATCGCGTCGATCATGCCGGTATAGTGCAGCACCACCATGGTGACGGGCTGGGCGCGGGCGTCGAAATTGGGGCTGGGGCGGTCGATGAAGTCGATCATGGCTTGCCCTCCAGCGCGGTTTCCGGCGGCGCCCCGTCGCGCGCCTGCGACGTGCGCAGGGTGATGATGGCGACGCCGACAATGGTGATCAGCCCGCCGACCAGCATCTGCCCGGTGATCGGCGTTCCGAACACCGCGATGGCGACGCCGACCGAGAGCAAAGGCGTCGGCAGGGTCAGCGGCGAAACGGTCGAAACCGGATAGCGCTGGAACAGATATGTCATCCCGCCATGGCCGATCAACGAGGAGGCGATGCCCGAATAGGCCAGCCAACCCCAGGTCGCCCAGGACAGTTGCGGCAGCTGCGCCAGCGCGCCGGGCTCCCAGATCAGCGAGGCGGCGGCGAGCACTGGCAGGCTGACCAGCGCCAGCCAGGCGTGGATGGTCAGCACCGCGACGCCCTTCAGATTGCGGAACAAGAGATTGCCGATCGCCCAGGCCAGCGCGGCACCCAGCGTCAGCACCAGCCCGATGCGTTCATGGGCGATGGCGGGATCGAATCCCATCACCGCGACGCCGGCGAAACACAGCGCCACCGCGGTGATCCGGATCCAGTGGATACGCTCCTTGAAGATCGCGACCGCCAGCAGCAGCGAGAAGGGCACCCCCATCTGCCCGGCGATGGCCAGCGCCGAGACATTGTCGGCGAGTTTGAAGCTCAATCC
>JAIXZK010000326.1 GCA_027489695.1 Sphingomonadales bacterium | reverse complement strand
ATATGGACTGGAAGCGGGCTGATACTCCGGGATGGTCGAATATAAAAAGGGACCTCCGGCGGCTGGGGCCTTGGGCCCCAGCCGCCTTTTTGATCTTTCGTCTCAAATGACGAATGCTTGTATTCAATGATGATCAACGAAATGGGGTCTGGGGCCTAAGGCCCCAGCCGCCGGAGGCAAGAATTTCATTCTATCCAACTTCGGACCGCAGAATTTCGCCCCCGTGGCACGAGCGCTTGCATCCCCCGCCGCTCTGGCCTATCGGCGCCGTTCGGTCGGAGCGTGGCGCAGTCTGGTAGCGCATTAGACTGGGGGTCTAAGGGTCGCAGGTTCGAATCCTGTCGCTCCGACCAGGACCGCCCCCTTATGTCCCCCTTGTCCGGACAGCGGCGCTCCCCGCGGAAAATAATGCTGTCCTACACATAACCAAATGGGATAAATGATCGGCGACGTCATCAGGAGCCGCCATGATCGATATCGAACGCCTGCTCGACGAACTGCTGGAGCGTGAAGGCGGTTTCGTCGATGATCCTGCCGATCGTGGCGGTGCCACCAATTTCGGCATCACCGAGGCGGTGGCGCGTGCCGCCGGCTATGCCGGGACGATGCGGGCGCTGCCCGAAGCCACCGCTCGGGCGATCTATCGCGGCCGCTATTGGTCCGGACCGGGCTTCGATCGGGTCGCGGCGCTGGCGCCGGCGGTGGCGGCGGAGCTGTTCGATACCGCGGTCAACATGGGCGTCGGCATCGCCATCGGTTTCGTGCAACGCAGCCTCAATGCCCTCAATCGCCAGGGCCGCGACTGGCCGGATATCGAGGTCGATCACCGGATCGGCTCCGAAACGCTGGCGGCGCTGCGCGGCCTGATGCAGGTTCGCGGTGCCGATGGCGAGGCGGTGCTGTTGAAGGCACTGCGGTCGCTGAAGGGCGCGCGCTACATCGCCATTGCCGAGGCGCGACCGGCGAACGAGCGCTTCCTGTTCGGCTGGCTGGCGAACCGCGTCGCATGATTCCGCGCGATCCGAACTGGCGGCGAACCATATTGGCACTTGCCTTCGTCGGTGCCGGCATGGCGATGACCTTGCTCGCCACCGGCCTGGTGATGGCACTCCTCGCCGATCGCTGGCCGGCCGATCTTGCCCGGCTGCGCCTCGCCATCATCGGCCATGCGCTCTACGCCGCGCTGGCGCTGATCGCCCTGGTGCTTGTTGGTTTGGGCATGAGCGTCGCACTTCGCCAGGTTTCGGCGCGCTTCCTAGGCGCCGATTTCACTGCATCGGGAGGCGAACAGAAATGAGCCTGTTGGCAATCTGGCGACTGGCGACAACGTTGCCGCGTGGCGTGTGGATCGCGGCGGCGGTGGCGCTGGCGCTGCTCGGCATCGCCCGCTGGCATGGCCGCGCCGTCGATGCCGCCTTCGCCAAGGGGGTGAAGGCGCAAGCCGCCGCCGATCGCGCCGCGGTGGTCGCCGCCACCGCTGCCGCGACACGCGCGGCGCGGGATCGCAATGCCGCCCTGGGTCGCGCCCAGGCGGCGATCAGCAGGGAGAGTGACGATGATCTTGGCAAGACACGTGCCGCTGTGGTTCGCCGCCGCGACGATCTCCGCCTGCGCTGGGCCGCGGCCCGCGCCGCTGCCGGTGGTAGCGACACAAGCGCCGCCGCCACCCTTCCCGGTGCCGCCGCCGTCGCTCTCGACACCGCTTGCCCGGCCGCCGGCTGGGTGGCTTTCGACACTGCCGCCGCCGCCGCCGCCGCGGCCGACGAAGCCACCGCCAAGGACGACGCCTGGATCGAATGGCTGACGGCGCAGGCTGCGGCTTGGCCGAAGGAGTGAAGGGGGCCTCCGGCGGTTGGGACCTGAGGCCCCAGACCCCCTATTGAAGAAGCTCGTTCCTAGTAGTCGGCCGCGAAAACTACCGAGCGAGAGGCAGAGGCGGCTGCTGGAGCCAGTACGTAGTCGTTTTATCAGAGCACCAGAAGCCCTCAAAAAATGACATCGGGTCTTGGTTTGCCAATGTTTCGGCAGTTCCGAGTATAAGTGTGTAGAAGCTGTCCCAGTGCACCCACGCCAAAAGTGATCGGTCGGGCGCGATCAAACGTTTTACCCCATAGTTCGGAAGATCAGTATGCCCAAGCCACAGGCTATCATGCTCAAGTAAATCTAGATCTATAAGTCGCTCATCATCGCCAAACTCATCTCCTGCGGTCAGACTGTTATAGCCTGCCTTTCTAAAGAAATTGGCCAGGTTGCGGTGCATCAGCGGTTGGAAGTTTCCCTCAGTGGGAGGAAATACACCCTGCTGAAAGCAAAACGCGGCCAGCTTCTCCGCCGCCTTATCGTCCTTGAGTTCTTTTTTTAAACCGTGGATGCTTGTTCGAAGGGCCCGATCCAGTTCACAGTGGTCTGGAAAGCCGATGCTCTCTTGCACCTGGTGCCAGCCGATAGGCTTGCCGTGCTGCTTGGCAGCCAGATCGACCTCCTCAAGCATCATATCTTTGCCGACGCGACGGGCGGCCGCTTCTCTGTCATTCCACTCCACGAAGCCGAGCTCGGCGGGCGCCTTCGAGCCTTCCAGTACCAAGGTCCCGTACTCACACTGGTCCGGGTGTACGCCGTCGATCATGAAAAATGGATGAAGGGCTACGAAGCCGTGAGAAAAGACGCCCCGATAATAAGGCAGGATCGGAGTGTCATCCGGCGGCCCTAACATCAACTGATCGATACTGCTCATTGCCGCGTTCAACCCATTTAGCGGGAGGCTTTCACCAATTCATACGGCAGGAGTGGCCGTCGCGGAAAGCGTGCCGACGATCTCGGTTACTCGAGCAAGACAATGCGGGGGCTTGAGCCTCAGGGCCTTACTGAGCCAGCGATGCCCGGTGCATCTTCGCCAGTTCCACATAGCCCGCCGCGCCGGCGCGGTTGCGGGCGATTTCCTCGTCCGACAACAGGCGCAGCAGCTTCGCCGGCCGTCCGGCCCAGAGTTCGCCGCGGGCGATGCGCTTGCCCGGTGTGAGCAGCGCGCCGGCGGCGAGCATGGCGTCGCTTTCGATGACGCAGCCGTCCATGACGATCGCGCCAAGGCCGATGAAGCCATGGCTTTCGATGATGCAGCCGTGGATCATGGCGAGATGGCCGATCAGCACATCGTCATGGATTTCGGTCTTCCAGCGGCGGGTGGTGACATGCACCACCGAACCATCCTGGATATTGGAACGGGCACCGATGGTGATCGTCTCGACATCGCCGCGCAGCACGCAATTGTACCAGATCGACGATTCTTCGCCGATGGTGACGGCGCCGATCAGCTGTGCGCCGGGCGCGATGAAGGCGCTTGGCGCGACGCTCGGGTGGATGCCGTTGAAGGGGTGCAGCGGCATCAGGGGCGATTCCCGGCATAGGTGATGTGGCGGCGCAGCGGATGGCCGGCGGCGAGGCGGGGGTGATCGAAATCGAGATCCTCGCGGCGATCAAGGCCGATGCGCTGCATCAGGCCCCAGCTGCGGGTGTTGGCCGCGACGGTGAAAGAGACGATGCGGGCCAGGCCGAGTTCCCAGCCGAACGCCAGTGCGGCGAGCGCCGCTTCGCGGGCATGGCCCTGGCCCCAGGCGGCGCGCGCCAGGCGCCAGCCGATTTCGACATCGTTTTCAACGGGGCAAGGGAAGGTGACCGGGTTGAGGCCGGTCCAGCCGAGGAATTCGCCATCGGCGCGGCGTTCGATGGCCCAGAGGCCCCAGCCGCGCTCGGCGATGCCGGCATGCAGCCGGTCGATGAGGGCGTCGCTCTCCGCTCGTGTCAGCAGCGCCGGGAAATGCGCCATCACCTCCGGGTCGGCGCCCATCGCGGCGAAGGGGCCGCGGTCGCTGTCCTGCCATTGCCGCAGGATCAGGCGCGGCGTTTCGATCACGGGAAAAGCGGCGCGGCTTCGAGGCCCATCGTTTCGGGCAGGCCGAAGGCGAGGTTCATGTTCTGCACGGCCTGGCCTGACGAGCCTTTCACCAGATTGTCGATGGCGGCGATGACGATGGCGCGGCCGGGGATGCGATCGGCGAAGATGTTGATGACGCTGCGGTTGGAACCGCGAACCATCCGGGTTGCAGGCGCCACGCCTTCGGGGAGCAGATGGACGAACGGTTCATCGGCATAGCGTGCTTCCAGCGCGGCGCGGGCGTCGGCGAGGCTGGCGGTGAGTTCGACGATGCAGGTAACGAGCTCGCCGCGGTTCATCGGCACGAGATGGGGCGTGAAGCTGATCGTCACCGGCCGGCCAGCGCGCAAGGCCAGTTCCTGTTCCATTTCCGGCATGTGGCGATGCTGGCCGATGCCATAGGGGTGCACGGCTTCGGCGACTTCGGGGAAGAGATTGGCTTCCTTCAGGCTGCGGCCGGCGCCGGAGACGCCAGAGAGCGCATTGACGGTGATGCGATCGGGGGCAATGGCCCGGGCTTCGAGCAGCGGCAGCAGCGCCAGCAGCACCGCGGTCGGATAGCAGCCGGGGCAGGCGATGATGCCGGCGCCAGGCAGCTGGCGCCGAGCGAATTCGGTCAGGCCATAGACGGCGCCCGGCAGCAGATCGGGGGCGGGGTGGGCGCCGCCATACCATTGCGCATAGGTGGCGGCGTCCTTCAGCCGGAAATCGGCGGAAAGATCGATGATGCGGGGGCCGTCGATTTTCGACAGCAGCTCGGCCGAGGTCGCGTGCGGCAGGCAGCCGAACACCGCATCCACGCCGGACCAATCGACATCATCGGCCTTCACCAGAGTCGGCAGGCCAGGGTAGGGCGCGAAATGCGGCCAGATCGCCTGCATGCTCTGCCCGGCCTTGGCATTGGCGACCAGCGCCGCGATTTCGACGCGCGGATGCGTCAGCGCCAGTCGCACCAGATCGGCCCCGGTATAGCCGGAGGCGCCGAGAACAGCGATGCGAAGACGATCGGTCATGCGCGCCGGGTTAGGGGATGGGCGGCACCGGTTCAAGCGGCACGCTGACCACGCCGCCAGCGCGCGGCAGCAGCGCCTTGTCGATCCGGGCGGCGATGCCGACGCTGCGGCCGGCAAGGTTGACGACATGGTAGCGCACGGCGGCGCCGAGCAATTGGCCGGACTGCGCCAGGGTCAGGCCATAATCGCGCGCCAGCCAGTCGATCATGCCGCTGGTCGCGGCCTTCAGCGCCTCGTCGAGCGAGCCGGCCTGGCCGAGCACCATGATCTCGTTCGCCGATTCGACCCGCGGCATGGCGATGGCCTGGCCCTTGACCAAATCGACGGCGAAAACCACGTCCATCGAGGTTTCCAGGCCATATTGCGAGGTTTCGCCATCGCCCTGCGCGGCATGGGCATCGCCCAAATAGAGCAGCGCGCCGGGCTGCTGGACCGGCAGATAGACGATGTTGCCGGCGACGACCTCGTTCCAGTCCATGTTGCCGCCGAAGCGGCCGGTGTCGCCGGTGGAAAGCGCCGGCGTGCCGAAGCCGGGCGCGACGCCGAGGCCGCCGAGCATCGGCCGCAGCGGCAGCTTGAGACCGCCCAGCGCGCCGCTGGCGCCGATGGGGCGGGCGATGCCGGCGGCGCGATCGATCTGCCAGCGGATGGGCTTGCCGAGCGTGGTGGCGCCGGCAGCGAGGCGGGGACCGAGCGCGCGATCGACGATGCTGTCCAGGCTGTCGGCATGGTCGCGGTTGGGGGTGAGGCGGAGCAATCGCACCGCCAGCGTGTCGCCGGGTTCGGCGCCGACGATGAAGAACGGCCCGGTCTGCGGGTTGCCGAACAGCGCGCGGGTCTGGCCGGCGGCATCGACGCCGCCGGAATCGATCGTGCTGGTGGCGACGCTGTCGCCGGACCAGAGCAGCAGCACCGGCGCGCGGTCGGCATCCCAGCGGTTGGAGAAATCGGCCGGCTGGAAGGCGAGACGACGCGGGCCGCCGGCCGGGCGCGGCGGCACCCGCCAGGCGCGGAAATCATGCATGGCGCGGGCGGCCGGGTTGTTGGTGTCCGGGGCATCGACGCGGCCCGCCATGCGGTCGCCGCTGATGGTGGCGCGGTAGCGGGTGACGGCGCCGCTCGAGTCCGTCGCGGTGAAGTTCATTGTCTTCGCATCGGCGGTGCCGGTGACGCCATCGCCGTCGAGGGTGCCGCTGACGGTGCCGCTGCGGCTTTCCAGGGTCAGCGTGGCAAAGGCCGGGTTGCCCCACAGATCGGTGCGGACGATCCAGCTTTCGCCGGCACTGGCGGGGCCGGCAAGCAGCAGTGCCAGCAGCAAGAGCCTGAACATCATCGGAGCAACCTTCCTGCCCGGCTTCCACCGGCGCTTGCTGTTTCGATTACAGATGTAATCGTGAAACACAAGCAGCGCCTGTCGAGAGGGTGCTGGCCATGCCGCGCCAAAGCTGCTTCACCGGCGCCATGGCAATCGATCGCAAGGCCGCCGTCGCGGCGTACAAGGAACGCAAGCCGGCGCCTGGCATCTATGCCGTGCGCTGTGCCGCCAGTGGCGAAGTCTGGCTCGGCCAGGCGGCGGATATGGCCACGATCCGCAACCGGCAGTTCTCTTCGCTGCGTTTTGGCGGCCACACCAACCGCGCCGTGCAGGCCGCCTGGACGCTGCACGGCGAAGCGAGCTTCAGCCTCGAACCGCTCGAACTGCTGCCGGAGGAGGAAGACCGGGTGCTGCTGGCCAGCCAGTTGCGCGATGCTCTGGCGCGGTGGCGGGCGGAGCTTGGCGCGCCGGCGATCTAGCCGCCCGGCCGCTGCGTCCAGAAACTGGAACCGAGCGGCGCCACGCTGGCCAGGCTGTTCGACAGCGCCACCGCCAGCATGCGGTGGCCGCCATTGGCCGCGGCGGCCGGGCCGATATCGGGGAACATGCGGGCGCGAACTTCGGCGCTGATGCTGCCTTCGGGCGCGATCACCGGCCCGGCGATGGCCCTGGCGAAGCAGGCTTCATCCGCCGCCATGTCGCCGGTCACCTCGGCGACGCGTTCGAACAGGCAGGGGGTGGCGGTGACCAGGCTGTCGCGGCCGCGCATGCAGTTGAGCGCAATGCCTTCCATCACCATGGCGCGGCGGCGGGGGACGCCGTGCAGGATGGTGAAGATGAAGGTGCCCGAGGCGGCGTCGCTGGTGATAGTGTAGAGCTGGTCGTGGATCGGGATTGCCCAGCCTTCATAGCGGATCTGCCCGGCGACGCAGTAGATGTGGCGGAGCAGGCCATCGGGCGCGACCCATTGCAGGATGTGATCGTGGATCAGCTGGTCCTTCATCCCGGCCTGCGGGCGCGTCGTGCGCCAGATGCCGGCGAAATCCTGCCCGCGCGCCGCGATATTGGCGCGGCCTTCGGCAAGCATGGCTTCGGGGAGAAAGTTCGACACGGCCGCGCTCCCGGTTTCGGCAACGCTGGGCGGTTCGACCCCTAGGTGCCCGGCAAGTCCGGCGAGGTCGCGATCCCAATCGAGCAGGGTGAAACCCGGCGCCCGACCGGCGATGAAATGCGTCAGCCGTTCAAGGTTGAGCGCCGACGGCACCACCGCCCCGGAGGCCCAGCGGCCGACGACCGATTTGTCGACGCCGACTTCGGCGGCGAGGCGGCCGCGGCTGACCGACAGTGCCTTCAGCACCAGGGTCAGTTTTTCGCCGAAATGATCCGCCCCCGCCATGGCGCCAACTGTTTCACACGGGGCGAGCCGCTGCAACCTTGCATGCAACGGTTGCACGCCGGCGTGCAACGGTTGTGCGGTTCGGCGACGTTCGGTGCAACTGCCGCTTCCCGGCCTTGCAGCCTAAACCGCCGCCATCCCGCCCGGCGAGGGGCCGCGGCGGCGAGAAATCCAAGGGGAATGCCATGATGATCAAGACCATCGCCATCGCCGCCGGCACCGCCATCGCCATGCTCGCCGCCGCCGCGCCGGCCGCCGCCGGGCCGGGGATCATCCTGCAGGGCGTCGAGACCAACGGGATCAAGTGGAACGGCCTCAAGTGGAACGGCCTGCTCAAGAACGGCACGAAATACAACAGCATCAAGTTCAACGGCCGCATCTTCAATGGCCGCATCTTCAACGGCCGCACGCTCAACTCGCGCCGTTTCAACGGCCATCGGTTCAACGGCACCGCTCTTGAAGGCCCGGTGCAGCGCACCGCCGGCTTCACCGTCCACCGCATCATCCTTGCCGATGGCCAGGCCTTCGATATCCGTTGATCGACAGCACGCGACGTGTGAGCTTCGCCCCGGATGCAAGGCATTCGGGGCGAACGCTTTTTTGGGGGATGCCATTGATGATCCGAACCTTGGCGCTGATCGCGGCGCTGTTGCTGGCGATGCCGGCCGCCGCGGCGCAATTGCGCGTCGAAGGCACGCGCTTCCTGCTCGACATCGCACCAGGGCGGACGCTGGCATCGGAGCAGCTTGTCGGCGCGGTGTTCGACATGGTGACGCCCGAAGGCGAAATGGCGCGGGTGCGGATCGACGGCACCAGCATCGCCGTCGATGCCAAGGGCGTCGTCCTCCACGATCTGAAGGTCGAGGGTGATGACGGCCAATGGCATCCGATGTGCGAGGCCGATGCGCAGGGCCGCCGCGCCGCCTTTCCGATGGCGGGGCGCTGGGATGGCCAGAAATTCATCGCCGAAAAGGACAAATGGTTCCTCACCTGCACCTCCGGATCGCAGGCGAAATGCCTGTTGTGGGGCTATGATCCCTGGGGTTTCGGGCCGAAAGGCACGCCGCTGGCGGCCTATTACCAGGCCTGCCAGCATCTGGTGCGCGCCGATTATGATGGCCGCGGCAATGCCCATACCCGCGATGGCACCGGCATCGACATCTGGGACGAGATCGGCGTCCAGGCTGCCGACACGGTGAACGACCCCGCCTATCTGTTCGAGGCCGGCTGGGGCCCCGATGGCGCGGTGTGCGTGGCCAAGACGCGCTGGGCCGGGCTGCTGCCGCTGGCGACGCTGCTCGCCAGCGCGCCGCGCCTGAAGGCGGCGCCCTGCGACCTTGCCGAGGCACGGCGCCGCGGCGGGCTGATCTTCAACCGGTCGCGGGTAGAGCAATAGGCGCGCGTCGAGCGGCTCGAAGCTGCGGGCAAGGCGGCCCGGGCTGCCGCCCGCCCTCGACAGGAGGCAGCGACCGGCGATAGCCTGCGGCACCCCCGCCACCCCTGCCGAAGGCCCGGAAACCCATGGAAACAATCGGCGCCGATCTGCGCGAGATGATCCGCACCCCGTTGGCGCCGGCGCATGTCGAGGCGCTGCGTGCCGCCGGCACCATCGTCGACTATCCCGCCGGCACGATGCTTTCGAAGGTTGGCGACCCCTTCGACCGCTTCACCTATGTGCTGGAAGGCGAAGTCGAGGTCGTCAATCCATTCACCGACGCGCGCCACCTGCCGTCGACGCTGGGGGCGACGCAGTTCATGGGCGAGATCGCCTTTCTGAACGGCGGCGGCGCGTCGCTCGCCATGCGGGCGGTGCGCGACACCAGGGTCATCGAAGTGCCGCGCGAGGCGATGCTGACGCTGATGTCGCAGATCCCCGAAATGTCGGACATCATCATCACGGTGTTTTCGGCCCGCCGCCGCCGCCAGCTCGACGAGCGTGATTCGAGCCTCGT
>JAIXZK010000366.1 GCA_027489695.1 Sphingomonadales bacterium | reverse complement strand
GCGCAATTCGCTGCTCTGGGTCTATGAAGGCCAGGACCAGTTCTGGGGCTTCGTGCTGCAGGCGCGCTCCGGCATGGTCACCAAGCAGGATACGCTCGACCAGTTGGCGATGATCGCCGCGACGCAGGACAACCGCCCCGGCCGGCAATGGCGGCCGCTGGTCGATACCACCAACGATCCGGTCATCACGCCGCGCGCGCCGAAAGGCTGGGTCAGCCAGCAGCGCAGCGAGGATTATTACAATGAAGGCATGCTGATCTGGCTGGAAGTCGATGCCGAACTGCGGCGCCTGTCGGGCGGCGCCAAGGGCATGGACGATTTCGCCAGGGCCTTTTTCGGCGTGAACGACGGCGACTGGGGTATCTTGACCTATGACCTGCCCGAAATCGTCCGCACCCTGAACGCCATCCAGCCGCACGACTGGAACGCCCTGCTCACCGCCCGCCTTTCGGAAAAGCGCGAGCATGCGCCGCTTACCGGCTTCACCGCATCGGGCTATATTCTCGTCTATACCGATACGCCGACGCTGGCCTTCACCGACGCTCAAAAGGCGAGCAAGCAACTGAACCTCAGCTATTCGGGCGGGCTGCTGATGGGGCAAGGCGGCAAGGTCGATGGCGTCACCTGGGAAAGCGCCGCCTGGGCCGCCGGCATCACGCTGGGCGACGAAATCGTCGGCATTGAGGACAAGCCCTATTCGGACGATCTGCTGAAAGCTGCGATCATCGCCGCCAAGGGCAGCGACAAGCCGATCCGCCTCGTCATCCGGACTGCCGACCGGCTGCGCGCCGTCGATCTCGCCTGGAACGGCGGGCTGCGCTACCCGCGCTTCGAAAAGACCGGCGGGGACGGCGCGCTGGACCGGTTGCTGGCGCCGCTTCCCTGAAGCGGGCCATAGGTCGAGCGGGACCCCGGGCCTGCCTCACCCCACCAGCTTCAGCCCGACGATGCAGAAGATCAGCCCGCCAAGCAGCGCCAGTCGCGCCGCGCTCGCCGGTTCGCCGAAGACGGCGATGCCGAGCACCGCCGTGCCGAGCGCGCCGATGCCGGCCCAGACCGCATAGGCAGTGCCGAGCGGGATCGTCCGCGCTGCATATTCGAGCAACGCCATGGAGAGCGACACCGAAACGAGGAACGCCAGCACCCAGGGCGCGTTGCGGAAGCCATCGACATAGCGCAGCGACGTGGTGAAACCGACTTCGAACAGCCCGCCGAGCACCAGGGCAATCCATGCCATCTTGTCATCCTTTCGCAACATCAGATCGGATGGACGAACGCGCTTCCGTCCCCTATCCCGCGCCGCAACAACAGGAGAGTCCGAATGCGCATCGACCAGATCCCGATCGGGGTAAACCCGCCGCATGACGTCAACGTCGTCATCGAATGCCCATTGGGCGGCGAGCCGGTGAAGTACGAGCTCGACAAGGCCTCGGGCGCGCTGTTCGTCGATCGCATCCTGCACACCGCCATGCGCTATCCGACCAACTATGGCTTCATCCCGCACACGCTCGCCGATGATGGCGACCCGATCGATGCGCTGGTCGTCGCGCGCACGCCGTTCGTGCCGGGCTGTATCAGCCGCGTCCGCCCGGTCGGCGTGATGATGATGGAAGATGATGCCGGCGGCGACGCCAAGCTGCTCTGCGTCAGCGTCAACAAGGTCCACCCCTATTACGCCAATGTGAACGAATACACCGATCTGCCGGCCATCCTGCTGCAGCAGATCGAGCATTTCTTCACCCATTACAAGGACCTGGAGCCCGGCAAATGGGTGAAGTTCCAGGGCTGGGAAGGCAAGGCCACGGCCCAGCGGCTGATCCTCGAATCGATCGAGCGCTTCGATGCCGCCAAGGCCGGCCTGGAAGTGCCGGCGCTGCGCGAACACCCGGGTGCGCCGCGCGGGTAAACCGCGAAGCTTCAGCCTTGTGTTGGCGTCTTGCCGAACCAGTCGATGATCTGCGGGAACAGGTCGGCCAGCGTCGTGCCGGCCGGCCGGTTCCGGTAGAGCTCGCTCAGAAACGCCTGGAATTCGGGGTAGCGCGGGAACTCGCCGCGCGCCTTCATGTCGGCGAGAGTCAGCTTTTCGAACGCCGCGCAGTCGGCCGGCCCCAGCCTGTCGCAGGCGTAAAGCGGGATCAGGCCCCAGTTGAGATATTCGCGGAACAGCAGCAGCGGCGTCGCATATTCGCTCTGCGCCACCTTGCCGTGAAATTCCGCCAGGCGCGGGCCCAGCGCCGCCTCGATGGCGGCGGCATGGCGATCCGTCATCGGATTGATGCTGCCATGGTTCAACTCGGTGAACAGGATATAGGCGCGCTTCAGGCTGGCCGCCCGGGGATCACCCGCCGGGGGCGGCGCAGGATCATAGTTGACGTGCAGGACCAGCTCGCGAAAGCTGCGGTCGGCAACGACATCCTGATGCTGCCAGCCCTGGACCAGCGGCGAAACGACGATACGGACATGGTCATAGGGCGGCACCGCCGGGAATTCGCGCCGCAGCCAGGCCGACATCGCCGGCAGATCCGCCTCGCTTTCGTAGAATTGGCACGCGGCGCGATAGCCATCCCGGGCGACGGCGGACCGGGTGAAACCGGCAAAGTCGCTGACCCTTGCAAAACGCTCCATTTCGCCGACCAGCGGCGCGAAACTGTCGGCAGTGCCGCGGATCTGGCTGTATTGCGGCAGCTTCTCCAGCCGACCGGCGCCGGTCAGCCGCCAGGCGGAAGCATTGATCTTCGGCTCCATATGGCTGGCGAGGTCCGTCGACAGCATCGCCTCCATCGCCTTGACGGCCGGCTCACCCTTCCAGCGCGAAAAATGGGCCATTACCGCCCGCCAATAGGGCGTGTCGCGTGCGATCAGCCCCGGGTTGCTCTGCCCCGTCGGAGTGAGCGCCATGATGACATAGAACAGCTCATGCGCCGGCGGCACCTCGACGCTGACCTTGCCGCCGAGCTGACGGCGCAGCTGCGGCGGGAAACAGCCGCCGGGCGTTTCGGCATCCGCCATGGCAGCGCTGCAGACCGGCACGGCTGCATGGCCGGGTACCGCCGCAAGGCCAAATGCCAGGCCCAGCATGATTGCACGCACGTTAGCCATTTCGGCTCGCTCCCGCCTGTGCCGCCAGAACCTGCAAATTCGCCATGGCCGCCATCGCCGCCGGCCGCAGCTGCTGCAGCACCGCCATGCGCGCGGAATCTTCCGGCGTCACCGAGCCGATGAGGCTGGCAAAGCCATCAAGCCGGCAATCGCGGATCCAGGCGGACAGGGCGGAATGCTGGGACCACATGCCCTGGTTGAACAAATTGACCAGGCAGGCGCGCGGATAATCCACGATGCCATCGGGCAGCGGCACGGCGCTGGTCAGCGCGTTCTGCGCCGCCTCCCCTTCGACATTGGCCTCCACCCAGGCGATCAGCGCGGCGCTGAAACAGGGCTGCGGCACCCGCACCATCTGCGGGACGATCAACCCCGGCTGGAACACCGGCACCGGCGGCCGGCGCTCGACGGCGGAGGCCGTGCAATCGACGTACAGGGTGCCGGGCGGCATGGCGCGCTCCCCGCCGGTCAGGACCATGCGATCCGCTTCCAACGCCGTCACCCGCTGGCCGCGGATGATGTCCGCGACCCTCGCCAGCACGGCAATCTCGGCCTCGTTCGTGATGGCATAATGGAACATCTCGGGCAGCACGGCGCGATCGATGCGCAGCATGAAGCCACAGGCTTCGAGCCGGAGGAACAGATCGGCGGCACTCGTCGCCGTCCCCTGCGCCAGCATCAGCTGCAACTGGCCGCCGACGCTATGTTCGAAGAATTCGATGCCAGGCTGCACTTTGACGCGATTGAAGAACCAGGAGGCGCGCGGCGCCACCCAGGTGATGCTGGCGGGATCGGCGCCCGCGCCCAGCAGGAAGATCAGGCTGTCCATCGCCGTCTTGCCGGCGCCAAGCACGGTGAAATGCTTCGGCAAGGCCGCCGGGTTCCGCCAGAGATCGGGCAGCGCATTGGGCGGCACCAGTCGCACGCCATCGCCGATGCGGAATTTCGGTGTGTGGGTCGAAGGCACCGTCGTCCCCAGCCAGGTCGAATCGATGGTCTTGCGACGGACCTTCACCGGCGTCTCGGCGCCCGAGAGCAGCGAGACGATATGCCCCTGCCCCTCGGAATCCATGCGATGCTCGCTCATCGGCAGATAGCGCACGCGCCCCGTTGGCAGCAGCCGCCGCCGCATCACGCGGTCGAAATAGCCGCTCACTTCCGGCCCCGAGGCCAGTTCATAAAAGCCGGCGTTGAGGCCCAGCGTGTCGATCTCCCCCGAGCCCAGCGGCAGCGACGCCACGCCGTAAAAGGCCGAAGGCTGGTGCAACGTCACGAACGGATAGGCATCGTTCCAATGCCCGCCGGGCTTGCCGTGGCGATCGACGATGGTGATGGTCGCGTCGGGCAGCTCGGTCAGCAACGTGTCGGCAAAGGCCAGTCCCATGGCGCCGGCCCCGACCAGCAGATAGTCGCTTTCGATCATCGTCACGGCGCCGCTCCCCCGGGGTGTCAGCCCCCGGCCACGGTTTTAAGTGCTTCGCCGTCCAGTCGATAGACCGTCCATTCATCCATCGCCTTGGCACCAAGCTTCTTGTAGAATGCGATCGACGGCTCGTTCCAGTCGAGCACCCACCAGTCGAGGCGCTTGTAGCCGCGCTCGACGGCCAGCGCCGCGATGGCGGTGAGCAAGGCCTTCCCCGCACCACTCCCGCGCTTTTCGGGGCGGACATAAAGGTCATCGAGCCAGAAGCCGGGCTTGCCCGTCCAGGTCGAGAATGTCCGGTAGAAGATGGCAAAGCCCAGCGCCTCGCCCCCTTCATCGGCGATCAGCGCCTCGACCAGCGGATCGGGTCCGAACAGGCCGGCGTGGAGGTCCGCTTCGGTCGCGACAACCGCGTCGGGTTCCTTCTCATAGGTCGCCAGGTCCTTGGCGAATTGCAGGATCTGCGGCACATCGGCCGGGGTGGCTTTGCGGACGATCATTCCGCCTTGGTAGCGGCTGAATCCCGCCCGCGCCACCATAGCGCCACCGCCACCAGCCCGAAGGCCAGGAACAGCCATGCCAGCGCATCCGGCCAGTGCGTGTCGGCAGCGGTGAGCAGCAGCACCAGCGCCGCGGCCTTGGCGAGGCCGACCAGCACCCAGAGCAGCAAGGAGACGAAGTTGGTCACCTGACCTTGGCGAAGCAGGTGCGGATTTCGTTGACGTAGAGCTCGGGCTGCTCCCAGGCGGCGAAATGCCCGCCGCGGTCGAGCTCGTTCCAGTGGATGATGTTCGACATGTGCTTCTCGGCCCAGCGGCGCGAGGCGCGGAAGATTTCCTTGGGGTAGATGCTCACCCCCACCGGACACGCCAGCGGCACCGAGCCGAAACTGCCGAAGCTTTCCCAGTAAAGCCGCGCCGAGGACGCCGCCGTGCCCGGCAGCCAGTAGAGCATGATGTTGTCGAGCATCTCGTCCATGCTCAGCACATCCTCGGGCGCGCCCGTGTTGTCGGTCCAGGCCCACATCTTTTCATAGATCCACGCCGCCTGCCCCACCGGCGAATCGACCAGCCCGTAACCGAGCGTCTGCGGGCGGGTCGCTTGCTGTTTGGAATAGCCCGAATCCCATTCCTGGTAATGTTGCAGTGCCTTGACCGCCGCCTGCTCCTTCTCGGTCATGTCGGCCATGTCCTCCGGCCCCGGATAGATCAGCGGCATGTTGACATGGATGGCGGCGCACGCCGGCGGGTTGATCACGCCGATGGTGGTGGTGACTGCCGAGCCCCAGTCGCCGCCCTGCGCCACCCAGCGGTCATAACCCAGCCGCTGCATCAGCGTGATCCACGCCATGGCGATCCTTGGAACCCCCCAGCCCTTTTCCATGGGCTTCCCCGAAAACCCAAAGCCGGGCAGCGACGGCGCGATGACGTGAAAGGCATCCTCGGCGCGGCCGCCATGCGCCTCCGGATCGGTCAGCGGCCCGATCACCTTCATGAACTCCATCACCGATCCCGGCCAGCCATGGGTGATGAGCAGCGGCAGCGCATTGGCGTGCCTTGACCGGACATGCAGGAAATGGATGTCGAGCCCGTCGATCCCGGTCTTGAACTGGCCGAGGCTGTTCAGCCGCGCCTCGGCTGCCCGCCAGTCATAGCCGTTCTGCCAATGCGCAACGAGCGCCTGCACCTTGGCCAGCGGGCTGCCCTGGGTCCAGTCGGAGACGGCTTCCTTCTCCGGCCAGCGCGTCGCCGCGAGCCGCCGCTGCAGGTCATCGAGCTCGGCCTGCGGAATATCGAGCGTGAAGGGACGGATAGCGTCGGACATGGGACCTCCCGAAAACAAGACCGGGCGACGCTGCGACGCGCCGCCCGTCCTGTCCATTGGCCGAAAGGCCAGTCGTTATTCGGCGGCAATCGCTTCCGCAGCCGCCTTGGCGGCTTCCAATTCGGCGGCCTTTTTCTCGACCAGCATGACGATGTGATCGACCATCTTCTCGCTTTCGATGACATGGTCGGTGATGCCGGACAGGAACACCATGTGGCGGCCATTGCCGCCGCCGGTCAGGCCGATGTCGGTCTCGCGCGCTTCGCCGGGGCCGTTGACGACGCAGCCGAGCACCGAGAGCGACAGCGGCGTGGTGATGTGCGCGAGGCGGGTTTCCAGCGTCTCCACCGTCTTGACGACATCGAAGCCCTGGCGCGCGCACGACGGGCACGACACGACGCGCACGCCGCGGGCGCGGATGCCGAGCGACTTCAGGATGTGATAGCCGACCTTCACTTCCTCGACCGGATCGGCGGAGAGCGACACGCGGATGGTGTCGCCGATGCCGGCCCAGAGCAGCATGCCCAGCCCGATCGAGGACTTGACGGTGCCACCCTGCAGGCCACCGGCTTCGGTGATGCCGAGATGCAGCGGATAATCGCAGACTTCGGCGAGGCCGTTATAGGCCGCGACGGCGAGGAACACGTCCGACGCCTTCACCGAAATCTTGAATTCGTGGAAATCCTCGTCCTGGAGCATCTTCATATGCTCGAGCGCGCTTTCGACCAGCGCCTCCGGGCACGGCTCGCCGTATTTCTCCAGCAGGTGCTTCTCGAGCGAACCCGCGTTGACGCCGATGCGGATCGAACAGCCATTGGCCTTGGCGGCCTTGACGACTTCGCGCACCCGGTCCTGCGAACCGATGTTGCCGGGGTTGATGCGCAGGCAGGCAGCGCCGGCATCGGCGGCTTCCAGCCCACGCTTGTAGTGGAAATGGATGTCGGCGACGATCGGCACCTTCACCGCCTTGACGATGGTCGAAAGCGCCGCGGTCGATTCGACATCGGGGCACGACACCCGCACGATATCGGCGCCGACTTCCTCGCAGGCGCGGATCTGCGCGATGGTCGCCGCGGCATCGCTGGTCAGCGTGTTGGTCATCGTCTGCACCGCGATCGGCGCATCGCCGCCGACGGGCACCTTGCCGACCATGATCTGCCGGGATTTGCGGCGGCTGATATCCCGCCAGGGACGAACGCTCATCAGTGGCTCCTTGGCCGATCATCCTCGGCCGTTCGTTGCGCTATAGCCGCGCCGGCGGCGCCGTCCAAGGGGCCTGCCATCGGCGCGACCCCTTGCCCGTCGCTCAGGCCCGGCGCCGGCGCCGGCTCTCGGCCGGCAAGATCGCCGACATCGGCGCGCTGCAGATGACGGCCGGGTCGGCAAGCAAGCCGACCGACCGGTAAAGCGCCAGCGCCGTCTGATTCAGCGGTTCGACACCCACCCACATCGATCCGGCACCGCGCGCCTTGCCGAATTCGGCAAGCGCCGCGATCAGCCGCGTCGCGATGCCGCGCCGCCGCCACGCCGCGGCGATGCCGAGGTTTTCGAGGAACAGCTCGCTGTCGCCATCGGGGTGATGGATGATGCAACCGGCGATCTGGCCGACAACGAATTCGCCCTGATCATCGACCGCCATCGCCACCACCAGCGCCACATCGGGATTGGCAACCATCGCGGCGAGGCGCGCCGGCACGATATCGTCGTCGAACACATCGTCCGCCACCCGCGCCATCAGGCCGGCATCGCCGGGCCCGAGCCGGTGGATACGGATCGCCTCAGCCCGCATGGGCGGCGACCTGCTCGCGCGCCGCGGCCACCGCCGCCGCGGCGTTGCCGCCATCGGGGCCGCCGGCCTGCGCCATGTCCGGCCGGCCACCGCCGCCCTGGCCGCCGACCGCCGCCGCCGCGGCGCGCACCAGGTCGACGGCATTGAAGCGGCCGACGAGATCGGCGGTGACGCCGACCGCCACGGTGGCGCGGCCATCATTGACCGCGACCAGCACCGCGACACCGCTGCCCAGCGTCTGCTTGGCCTCGTCGATCATGCCGCGCAGATTGCGCGCGTCGAGCCCGTCGAGCACCTGGCCGAGGAACGCCACGCCATTGACCTGTTCGGGGCCGGCGGCCGCCGTTGCCGGGCCGGCGAGCGCCAGCGCCTTCTTCGTTTCGGCCAGTTCGCGTTCGAGGCGGCGACGATCCTCGACCAGCGCCTCGACCCGCGCCGCGACTTCATCGGGACGCACCTTCAACGTCGCGGCGGTGGCCTTCAGCCGGCTTTCCTGTTCGGTCAGCCAGTCGCGCGCCGCCTCGCCGGTCAGCGCCTCGATGCGGCGCACGCCGCTGGCGACGGCGCTTTCGCCGATCACCTTGAACAGCGCGATATCGCCCAATGCGGTGACATGGGTGCCGCCGCACAGCTCGGTCGAATAGATCGCCTCGTCGTCGCCGCCCATCGACAGCACGCGCACTTCCTCGCCATATTTCTCGCCGAACAGCGCGAGTGCGCCGGCCTCGATGGCGGCGTCGGGCGTCATCAGCCGGGTGACGACAGCGCGGTTGCCGCGAATCTGCGCATTCACCTCGGCCTCGACCGCGGCGATATCCTCGGCGGTCATCGGCTTGTTCTGGCTGAAATCGAAGCGCAGCCGATCGGGGGCAACCAGCGAGCCCTTCTGGGTGACATGGCCGCCGAGCCGGTGGCGCAGCGCGGCGTGCAGCAGATGGGTGGCGCTGTGGTTGGCGCGCAACCGCGACCGGCGCTCGCCATCGACCGCGAAGGACAGGGCATCACCAACCGCGACACTGCCGGCCTCGACGGTGCCGAGATGGGCGATCAGCTTGCCGAGCGGCTTGGCGGTATCGTTGATCGCGATGCGCAGGCCATTGTCGCCGGTGATGATGCCGGCATCGCCCTGCTGGCCGCCCGATTCGCCATAGAATGGCGTCTGGTTGGCGACCAGCGCGACCTTGTCGCCCGGCCCGGCGCGATCGACCAGCACCCCATCCCTGACGATGGCGAGCAGCTGCCCCTGGCCCTTCAGCCCGGCATAGCCGGTGAATTCGGTGGCGCCATGGCTCTCGACCAGATCGAACCAGACGGTATCGGACGCCTTGGCGCCGCTGCCCGTCCAGGCGGCGCGCGCGGCACGCTTCTGTTCGGCCATGGCGGCATCGAAGCCGGCGCGATCGACGGCACGGCCCTGCGCGCGCAACGCGTCCTCGGTCAGGTCATAGGGGAAGCCGAACGTGTCATAGAGCCGGAAGGCGATTTCGCCGGGCAGGGTTTCGCCCTCGCCGAGCTTCGCCGTCGCTTCGTCGAGCAGGCCGAGACCGCGGTCGAGCGTCTGGCGGAAGCGGGTTTCCTCGAGCTTCAGCGTCTCCTCGATCAGCGGCTGGGCGCGCAGCAATTCGGGATAGGCGCCGCCCATGGTGGCGATCAGCGCCGGCACCAGGCGATGCAGCAGCGGTTCGGCGGCGCCGAGCAGATGGGCGTGGCGCATGGCGCGACGCATGATGCGACGCAGCACATAGCCGCGACCATCATTGGCCGGCAGCACGCCATCGGCCACCAGGAAACCGGCGGAACGGAGGTGATCGGCGATGACGCGGTGCGAGGCGCGGGTCGCGTCGGTGGACGGCGCGGTGCGGTCCTCGCTGGCGGCGATCAGCGCCTTGAACGTGTCGGTATCGTAATTGTCATGGACGCCCTGCAGCACCGCGGCGATGCGTTCGAGGCCCATGCCGGTATCGATCGACGGCTTGGGCAGATCGAGCCGCGTTTCGGCATCGACCTGCTCATATTGCATGAAGACCAGATTCCAGATCTCGACGAAACGATCGCCATCCTCTTCCGGGCTGCCCGGCGGACCGCCCCAGATATGATCGCCATGATCGTAGAAGATCTCGCTGCACGGGCCGCACGGGCCGGTATCGCCCATCGACCAGAAATTGTCCTTGGTCGGGATGCGGATGATGCGGTGATCGGGCAGGCCGGCGATCTTGCGCCACAGGTCGAAAGCCTCGTCGTCGGTGTGATAGACGGTGATGGTCAGCCGGTCGGCGGCGATGCCCCATTCGCGGGTCAGCAGGCTCCAGGCATGTTCGATGGCATCGGCCTTGAAATAATCGCCAAAGCTGAAATTGCCGAGCATTTCGAAGAACGTATGATGGCGTGCGGTGTAGCCGACATTGTCGAGATCATTGTGTTTGCCGCCGGCGCGGACGCATTTCTGCGAGGACACCGCCGTGGTGTAGGGGCGCGATTCGAGCCCGGTGAAGACATTCTTGAACGGCACCATGCCGGCGTTGACGAACATCAGGGTCGGGTCGTTCTGCGGCACCAGTGGCGCCGAGGGCACGATGCGGTGCCCGGCCGAGCCGAAGTGATCGAGGAAGCTGCGGCGGATGTCGTTGCTGGAAGTCATGCCGCACGACTTAGGCGAGCCAGCGCCATCACTCAAGCTGACGAGGATCAGGCCCGCGCCGTGACCAGCCAGGCATTGGCGGGCAGCGCCACCGCGCCATCGGTCAGATGATCGGCAAAGGCCGCGGCGAGCCGCTGCCTTGCTTCGGCTTCAACGGCGGGGCCGGCATCGCGCACGGCGCGGGCGGCCGGCCCGATGCGCAGCGAGAAATGCACGGCACTGGCGATCGGATCATCGCCGGTGCCGGTCACCATGGCGAATGGCAGGGCATGGACGGCGACATCCTGCCACCCGGCCTGGCCGAGGATGGCGCCGACTCGTTCGGGATCGGCAAAGGCGAAGGGACCGGGGGCCAGCGGGTCACTCGCCGGCATTTCGGGCAGCAGATCGGCGAGAACCGTCATCGGCAGGGTTGCCCAGGGGTTGACGGCGGCGGGCTGCCAGCAGGCGAACGCCAGGCGGCCGCCGCTGGCGGCGCGGGCGTGGAGATTGGCGAACGCGGCTTGCGGATCGTCGAAGAACATGACGCCGAAACGCGAGACGATCAGGTCAAAATCGCCTTCGTCGGCGAAGGTCGCGGCATCGGCGTTGCGGAATTCGGCTTCGCTGAGCAGTTCGTCCGCACGCTCGCGCGCCCGGGCGAGCATCTGTTCGGAAATGTCGAGGCCGAGGACGCTGCCCGCCTCGCCGACCGCGGCGTCGATGACGAGGCTGATTTCGCCCGTGCCGCAACCGACATCGAGAACCTGGTCACCCGGCTGCGGCGCCGCAATGGCCAGCAGCGCCTCGGTCAGCGGCGTGAAGGACAGGTCGAGCCGATCCTGCATCCGCGCCCAGGTGTCGCCGACCTTGGAATTCCAATATTCGATCTGGTCGGCGTTGCTCATGCCCGGCTCCCGAAACTGGTCCATGCTGTGCCGGAACCCCGGCGCTTCTGGCAAGCCCGATGGCGGGCCGAATGGCGATGGGGCGACGGCAGGGCATGGCCCCGCCGTCGCCGGAATCACATCTCGCCGTCGTCGCCGTCGTCGGAGTCGGGGCCGGCCATCAGGCTGTCCGAAATGCCCGAGGCATTGTCGCGGATGATCTTTTCGATCTTCGCCGTCATTTCGGGATTCTCGCGCAGGAACTTCTTGGCGTTCTCGCGGCCCTGGCCGATGCGGATCGAATCATGGCTGAACCAGGCGCCGGACTTTTCGACGACCCCGGCCTTGACGCCGAGATCGAGGATCTCGCCGATCTTGGAAATGCCCTCGCCATACATGATGTCGAATTCGACCTGCTTGAACGGCGGCGCCACCTTGTTCTTGACGACCTTGACCCGGGTGGTGTTGCCGACCACCTCGTCGCGATCCTTGATCTGGCCGGTGCGGCGGATATCGAGACGCACCGACGCATAGAATTTCAGCGCGTTGCCACCGGTGGTGGTTTCCGGATTGCCGTACATCACGCCGATCTTCATGCGCAGCTGGTTGATGAAGATCACCATGCAGCGCGAACGGCTGATCGAACCCGTCAGCTTGCGCAGCGATTGCGACATCAGCCGCGCCTGCAGGCCGACATGGCTGTCACCCATCTCGCCCTCGATTTCGGCGCGCGGCACCAGCGCCGCCACCGAATCGACGACGAGAACGTCGATGGCATTGGACCGCACCAGCGTGTCGACGATCTCCAGCGCCTGTTCACCGGTATCGGGCTGCGAGACGATCAGTTCGTCGATGTTGACGCCGAGCTTCTTGGCATAGGCCGGATCGAGCGCATGCTCGGCATCGACGAACGCCGCCGTGCCGCCATTCTTCTGGGCTTCGGCAATGGCGTGCAAGGCCAGCGTGGTCTTGCCCGAGCTTTCCGGGCCGTAAATTTCGATGACACGGCCCCGCGGCAGTCCGCCGATGCCGAGCGCGATGTCGAGACCGAGCGATCCGGTCGAAATCGATTCGACTTCCATCGTCTCCTTGGCGCCGAGCTTCATCACCGAGCCCTTGCCGAAGGCACGATCGATTTGCGCCAGCGCTGCATCGAGCGCCTTTTGCCTGTCGGTTGCTCCCGCCATTTTCGTGTCCACCACCTTCAATGCTGCGGCCATGTCCGGTCCCTTCGTAGCTGCGGAAGATGCAACGTCAATGGCCTATTCGTATCCTATTTGTTCCAGAAGAACAAGCGCAGAACATGCGGTGCCTCAGGTCGAGGAAGTAGCTGATTCTGCAAGCGATGCGTCATAGGCGGTGGCGATCGCCCCGGTCAGATCGGTCATCGCGAACGGCTTGGAAAGGAATTCGACGCCCTGCGCATCGGCGGCGCGGTGCAACGGCAGTTCGGCAAAGCCGGACATCAGCACCACCGCCAGGCCCGGCTGCTGGCGGACCGCCCGGGCGGCGAGATCGACACCATCGATTCCGGGCATCATCACATCGGATACCAGCACGTCGACCGCCAGCCCGTCGTCGAGCAGCGCCAGCGCGGCCTGGCCATCGGCGGCGACCTCGACGCGCAGCCCCTGCCGCGCCAGCGCCCGTTTCAGCACCATGCGGACGGCCGGCTCATCCTCGACGAGCAGCACCCGCAGGCCATCGAGCGACCGCAACGCCCGCTGCGGAGCCGCGACATCGGGGCCGGAGACGCCGGCCCGGCGCCCGGCAGCGGGCAGGAAGATGCTGAACACGGTGCCGCGCTCGCTGCCCGGGCGCGCGAAGATATAGCCGCTGGATTGCTTGACGATGCCATAGACGGTCGACAGGCCGAGGCCGGTCCCCTCCCCCATCTTCTTGGTGGTGAAGAAGGGTTCGAAAATCTTGCCGGCGATGGCGGGCGGAATGCCGGTGCCGGTATCGGCGACGTCGATGACGACATGATCGACGCGCGGGATGATGCGATGCCCCAGGCCGTCGATTGCCGCCGCCGGGATATCGCGCACGCTGATCGACAGCGCGCCGGCGCCGGACATGGCATCGCGCGCGTTGACCGCGAGATTGACGATGATCTGCTCGATCTGCCCGGGGTCGGCGCGCACCGCACCGCTCAGCCCGTCACTGTCGATGTGGAGGCGGATGTTCTGGCCGAGCAGCTGGCCGAGCAACGGCTGCAACCCGGCGATGACTTCGGCGAGATCGAGCAGCTGCTGGCGCTGGGGCTGCTGGCGGGCGAAGGCGAGCAGCTGCTTGATCATCTCGGCGGCGCGATTGCCGTTGCGGCGGATCTCGTCGAGCGCTTCATGATCCTCGTCGCCCGGCGGGTGGCGATCGAGCAGCTGATCGGTCAGTGCCAGAACCGCGGTCAGGATGTTGTTGAAATCATGGGCAATGCCGCCCGCCAGCTGCCCCACCGCCTGCATGCGGGTGGCGGCCGCCGCCTGGGCTTCCTGCCGCAGCTGCTCGCGGATGTCGCGCAGCGCCAACAGCGCCACAAAGCCGAGGCCGGGCGGCACCGGCGTTACCGTCAGCATCTGGCGATCGTCGGGCCGGTTGGCGAGCGCGGCGCGTACTTCGACGGTTTCATTGCCGGCCAGCGCCTGCGCGATGGCGGCGGCGACGGCGCCTTCATCGTCGGCGATGACCAGGGATTGCGGCCAGGTGCCGGGGGCGCAATGCTGGCCAACCGTGGCGTAAAAGGCATCGTTGCCGACCACCAGCCGGCCCTGCGGCGACAGCAGCGCCATCGCCAGCGGCAGATGGGTCAGCAATTCGCCGATCCAGCTGTTCTGGATGCCCTCGGCATAGGGCGCCGGCCAGCCCGGCTGCGCGGCCAGGTCAGCGGGCAGGGTAACCGGCGGATGGGTTTCAACCGTAACGCTGTTCAAGCCAGGGGTCGCCTTCGTTGTGATAGCCGCGGGTTTCCCAGAAGCCGGGCCGGTCGCCGGCCACCACGTCGATCCGGGTCAGCCATTTCGCCGATTTCCACAGATACCAGCGCGGCAGGATGGCCCGCACCGGGCCGCCATGCTCGCGCCCGATCGGCGTGCCGTCATGGCTGTGCGCCAACAGGCAATCACCTTCCACGAAATGATCGAGCCGGACGTTGGTGGTATAGCCATCGGCGCCGTGCAGCACGACATGCGTCGCATGCGGATGCGGCTGCGCCAGCGCCATCAGGTGCGAGGTCGCCACGCCCTGCCAGCGATTGTCGTAGCGCGACCATTGGGTGACGCAGTGGATGTCCGACACATCCTCCACCTGCGGCTGCGCCTGCAGCGCCGCCCAGTCCCAGTCGATCGGATTGACGATGGCGCCCGTCACCGTCAGCCGCCATTCGGCGCGGGCGATATCGGTCTGGATGCCGAGATCGAGCACCGGCCAGTTGGTGACGAGTCGCTGCCCCGGCGGCAGCCGCATGCCGTGGTCCGGATCGGCAACACCGGTCAGCAAGCGGCCGGCACGGGCCCAGGCCTGCTTTACGGCGACCAGCTTGTCGCGAATGCCGCCAGTCGC
>JAIXZK010000032.1 GCA_027489695.1 Sphingomonadales bacterium | reverse complement strand
GGCGACGCCATCGGCGACGTCGAAGAGAATATGTTCGTAGGCCATCCGGCGCTCCCCGCTTTACGTTAACGTCAACCTAGGCGATGGCGCTGCGCGAGGGAACGGCCTTTTTTGAGGGGTGGCATCGCCGCTAGCGCAATTTGTCGATCACCTCGGCCAGCGCCGCCAGACAGGCATGCGCCAGGTGCTTCGACCGTTCCGGCGACCAGCCCGCCACCGGATCGGGCAGGTCGTCATTGTCCTTGAACGGCATCTCGAGCGTCATCGCGAGGCAGCCGAAACGCTCGGCCACTGAATTGGTGCTCATCGTCAGATTGGCGCGGCCGGCAGCGGCGGGCGGATAGCCCACGCGGGTCTGAAAATCCGGCGTCAGCCGTTCCAGCCGCGCCTTGTAGTCGGCAAGCAGCATGGACTGCGCCGTGGTAATCGACGGAATGCCCTCGAAACCGGCGATGAACACCTGCGGGATGGCCTCGTCGCCGTGCACATCCAGGGCAAAATCGACGCCGCTCGCCTGCATTGCGGTCAGTACGGCCAGCACTTCCGGGGACTTTTCCGGGCTTGGCGTGTGCCATTCGCGGTTGAGGTTCACGCCGGCGGCATTGGTGCGCAGATGGCCGCGGAAGCTGCCATCGGGGTTCATGTTGGGGACGATGTGGAACGTCGCCTGCTGGCGCAGGCGGCGCGCCACCGGGTCGGCCGGATCGGTCAGCCGCTCCAGCGCGCCCTCCATCCACCATTCCGCCATGCTCTCGCCGGGGTGCTGGCGACCATAGAGCCAGATCTGGCGCGGGCCCACGCCGAGCCGGACGCGGTCGATGGCGCGGCCGTCGAGGCTGTGGCCGAGAATGTCGGCGGCGACACCCGGCAGCGTGCCCATGCGCGCGATCAGGTCGTGATGGCGTTCAAGGCTGTAGGGAGCGAAATAGGCGCACCACAGGCTGTCGGTCTCGGGCGTCACCCGGATGGTCAGGGTGCCGCCGCCGACGGCGGGATCATAGCTGGTCTCGGTGCGGGTCCAGGCCTGGCGATCGGCGGAGATGCAGGCGCGATAGCCGGGCCAGCCGCCGGGATAGGCGGCGCCGCCGACATCGGCGATGCGGATGGTGCAGGCCTGGCCGCGCGCGCCGGACAGGCGGAAGTGGAACCATTGGTAGAAGTTCGAGAGGTGATCGGGGGCGATTGCCAGCTCGATATCGTCGGGGCCATGGCAGCGGCGAACGACGATGTTGCCGGAATCGAAGGCGCAATCGATCGAGATCACCGGGTCTTTACCTTGACGGTCGCGCCATTGGCACCGGGGAAATCGGCGAACAGGGCACGGGCGAGCGCCGGGGCGATGGTGGTGATGCCGGTGGCGGCATTCGCCGGCCGGTCCTGCACGGCGCGGCCTTCCCAGACCGTGGTCGAATCGGAGCGGCGGCGGATGCGGATGCTGAGCACCGTCTGGCGGATTTCGCCGGCGCGATTGCCGCCGACGGGCACGGTGACGCCGCCCCCGACGCCGCCGCTGCCGCCGCCGACCGACAGGCTCGCACCGCCGGGGGCGGCGGTGCGGACAGTCTCGGCAATGCCGATGACCCCGATATAGGCGGCACTGGCCGGCGGCGCCGGCGCGAAGCCGATGGCCGCGAATTCCGGCGCGATCGCCGCCGCAACGGCACCGAACGCCAGGCTGCCTGCATCGGCCGCAGCCTGCGGCTCCAGTGCGATGGTGTCACGCGGGATCGGCTGGCCAAGGCTGAACCGGGTGATCTCGGCAGTCGGCTGCGTCGCGCAGCCGGCGACGAGCGCGATGGCGGCCAGAGCGGGGAGGAGGCGGGTCGGGAAAGGGCGGGCGAGCATCAACGGTCCTTCGCTTGTTCCGTCGTCAGCAACGTGGGAAAGGCTGTGCTGGTCGCATGGCGGCGCCGCGCGTGCAACCGCGTGCCGGCCATCGCGGCGATTTTGGCAGGGCGCGCCGGTCTGCGGCGCCGGAAAGCCACCGCGACGGTTGACTTCCCCTCCGGCATTGCCTAGGCGCCGCCTTCGCATTTTCCAGAACATATCGGTTCCGAGAGCTCCATGAAGATTCGCAACAGCCTCAAGTCCCTGAAGTCGCGCCATCGCGATTGCCAGATCGTGCGCCGCCACGGCCGCACCTATGTGATCAACAAGACCAACCGTCGCTTCAAGGCCCGCCAGGGCTGATTCCGCGCGGCGCTGCGGCGCCGCGGGTCGCGATGCTGACGGCCGGCTTCCGTACGGGGGCCGGCCTTTTTGCGTGCCTGCGAAGCCGGCGACGGTCGCTTCCAGGGCGGCCGTTATTTTCCATATTTTACGGATTCCAGCGTTTTTCCAACATCGCTCCCGGTGGCTGCAAAATGGCGCCGGTCCAGGTTGCGAACATTGCTGCCAGCATAGCCGATTCAGGCCGGTGTAGGACAGCCCGTCCGCGATCGGCCGTCAGCTGCGATAATCGGCGTTGATGCTGATGTAGCCATGGGTCAGGTCGCAGGTCCACACCCGCGCCCGGCCGTCACCAAGGCCGATGTCGGCGGCGATGGCGACTTCGTCGCCGGCCAGATGCGCCGCCACCGGCGCTTCGTCATAGCCCGGCACCACCGCACCACTGGCGGCGACCAGCGTCTCGCCGAAGCGGATCGACAGCAGGTCTCGTTCGGCAGGCTCCCCGGCCTTGCCGACCGCCATCACCACCCGCCCCCAATTGGCATCGCCGCCGGCGATCGCGGTCTTGACCAGCGGCGAATTGGCGATGCTCATCGCGATGCGGTGTGCCGAGGCATCGTCGGCGGCGCCGGTGACGGTGATTTCGATGAGCTTGGTCGCGCCTTCGCCGTCGCGCACCACCAGCACCGCCAGCTGGCGGCAGAGATCGGCGAGCGCCGCGGCAAAGGCATCGGCGCCGGGCGAATGCCAGCCGGCGAGCGGCGGATTGCCGGCGGCGCCGGTGGCAAAGGCCAGCACCGTGTCCGATGTCGACGTATCGCCATCGACGGTGATGCAGGAGAAGCTGCGCTGATTGGCCCGGGTGAGCAGTTCCTGCAGGAACAGGGGATCGACGGCGGCATCGGTGAAGATAAAGCCGAGCATGGTCGCCATGTCCGGCGCGATCATGCCGCTGCCCTTGATGATGCCGGTCAGCGTAACGCGCGTTTCGCCGATCATCGCGGCGGTGGTGGCCGCCTTGGGGAAGGTGTCGGTGGTGCCGATCGCCAGCGTCGCGGCGTGGAAGTCGCCGCTGCCCAGCGCCGCATGCGCGGCATCGACCCCGGCCAGTGCCTTGTCGACCGGCAGCGGCACGCCGATGACGCCGGTCGAGGCCTGGAAGATCTCGGCCGCCGGGCAGCCGAGCCGTTCGGCGAGGCGCTCGCCCTGCGCCTCGGCCGCGGCGCGGCCGGCGGCGCCAGTGAAGGCATTGCTGTTGCCGGCATTGACCACCAGCCCGCGGGCGCGACCGCCGAGCAGCCGCGCGGCGCAAAGCTCGACTTCGGGGGAGGGGCAGCGCGACCGCGTCAGCACGCCGGCGACCGCGGTACCTTCTGCCAGTTCGATCACCGTCACATCGTCGATCGTCCGGGCCGGCTTGTAGCCGGTGCGCGCGGTGCCGATGCGGACGCCGGCAATGGGCGAAATGGCAGGGAAGGGCAGGGCGAGCGGCGAGACGGTCATCCCGGCGCTTTGGCGCAAGCCCCGGCGGGCGTCGAGTCCCGGCTTTCGGCAGCGCCGCACCGACGGCGCCGCAGGCTGGCGCCGCACAGGCCGAAGCCCGTCACCAGCATGGCCCAGCTGGCGGGTTCGGGCACCGCGGCGCCGACCGCGGCGCTGACCCCGAAGCTGAAGGATAGCGCATCCGGCACCAGATAGGTGGCGCCGAACAGGCCGTGATCGGGCGCCAGTGTCGCCACGCCATTGTCGATGGTGAAGGCGGCGCGCAGGCCGTCGACGATCTCGGCCGGCGTCTGCGCGAGGACGAGGCGGCTCGAATCATGCGCGAATCGGATCCGCAGGTCGCCGACGCTGGCAACCGGTCCAGGCGCGATGACATCGAGCGCGAACAGCGGCGTCGCGCTGCGGTCGTCGAAGGCGAAATAGCTGACGAAGCCGGCCTCGCCGCTGTCCGGCCCGAGCGCCAGGCTGGCGAGGCGCGCGTCATAGGCATGGCCATCGGGGGTGCCGGGCAGCGCGATCGGATCGACGGTGCGCGCCCCGGCATAGGCCCTGGCGCCGCCCTGCAGCGTGCTCGTCGAGGCGGTGACGATCGCCGGCTTGGCGGCGATCGGCTGCGAGAATTCCGAAAGCGCCTGGCCTTGGCTGCCCCTGCCGTCGCGGGTGCGCGACAGCACCGATTGCGCCACCACCGGCACCGGCTTCAGCACATTGAGCACGCCGACGGTCGGCCCGAGATCGACGAGACCGAAGAAGGGAAACCCCCGCGGCGCCTTGAAGGTATCGGCCGGCGGCGCCAGCAGTCCCGGCGCCGCCGGCATGCCGGGGCCGGCGCCGATGACGACGAGATTGGCGGCGAAATTGGCGATATAGCTGGTGGCCTGGAAATCGGTGGTGGCACCACCGGCATTGGCGGTATCGACGCCGGTGCCCTGGACCACGGCGGTGCCGGCCGCTGCCGGCGCGGCAAGGGCCAGTGCCAGCCAGGGTAGAATTGCCGTTGCCCGCATCGCCGAACCCCTGCCACCTTGAGCCCGGCCGGAAGCTATGCCGCTTGCATGACAGGTCAATGACCGGTGCTGCCGCAAGATTGACATTGCCGCCGGCCCCCCCTAAGGCGCAGCGCTTGATTTCGGGGTCTGCCCCCGCCCGCAGGAAACCAACATGAAGCGCACCTATCAGCCCAGCAAGCTCGTCCGCGCCCGCCGCCATGGCTTTCGCGCCCGCATGGCGACCGTTGGTGGCCGCAACGTCATCCGCAACCGCCGCGCCCAGGGCCGCAAGAAGCTGAGCGCCTGAACCACGCGTCCGCTGTGGCGGGCCGGATCGAGACGATCCGGCTGCGGCGGGATTTTCTCGCCGCCAACAAGGCCCGGCGGGTGGTGATGCCGGGGTTCATCCTGCTGCTGCGCCCGCGCGGCGATGACTCGCCCGCCATGCGCGCCGGCTACACCGTTACCAAGAAGATCGGCGGCGCCGTCGTCCGCAATCGCATGAAACGGCGGTTCCGCGAACTTGCCCGCGCCATGCTCCCGGAACACGGCGAGCCCGGCGCCGACCATATCCTGATCGGCCGCGACGGCGGGGTGGAGCGCGACTTCGCGACGCTGACCGGCGAGCTGCGGACCGCGCTGGCCAAGGCGCGGCGCCGGTGAACCGCCTCGGGGCAATTGCCAGCCGGCTGCTGATCGCGCCGATCCGCCTCTATCAGCTGGCGATTTCGCCGATGCTGCCGCCATCCTGCCGCTATCGGCCGACCTGTTCGCACTATGCCATCGAGGCGCTGGCGCGGCATGGTCCGGTGAAGGGCGGCTGGCTGGCGTTGCGGCGCATCGCCCGTTGTCACCCCTGGGGCGGCGCGGGCTATGACCCGGTGCCTTGAGTCGCTATAGCGCGCCATTGCCGGCGCTGCCGCCGGCCCCCATCTGTCCTTTGCCCCATTCGACCGAGAGCCGTCTTGTCCCAGGAAAATCGCAATCTCGCTCTCGCTTTCCTGCTTTCGGCGCTGGTGCTGATCGGCTGGGGCTTGATCAGCGAGCGTTACTTCCCCGAACCGCGCCCGAAGGTCGCTGCCGCCGCGCCGGCGACAGCTACCGCGCCGGCGACCGCTGCGGGAACGGCTCCGGGAACGGCGCCAACGGTTGTCGGCGGCGTGCCCGGCGTTGCCAGTGCTGCCCCCGTCGCTGACCGTGGCAAGCTGCTCGCGGCCTCGCCGCGTGTCATTGTCGATACGCCGCGGTTGCAGGGCTCGATCAACCTGAAGGGCGCGCGTTTCGACGATCTGACGCTGACCGATTATCGCGTTACCGTCGACAAGACCTCGCCGGCGGTGCGGCTGCTCAGCCCGTCGGGCACCGCCGACGCCTATTTCGGCCAGTTCGGCTGGACCGGCCCGCAGGCACCGCCGGCCGATGCGGTGTGGACGGCGAGTGCGCCGCGGCTCACGCCGGCAGCGCCGGTCACCCTGCGCTGGACGTCGCCGGGCGGCGCGGTGTTCGAGCAGGTGATCGCGGTCGACAAGGATTTCATGTTCACCGTGCGCCAGCGGGTCCGCAACCCCGGCGCGACCCCGCTCGCCGTTCGGCCCTGGGGGCTGCTGTCGCGGCGCGGCGAGGGGCCCGACCTGACCACCTATGCCCTGCACACCGGCCCGGTCGGCGTCATCGACGGCACGCTGCGCGACACCGATGTCGAATACAAGAAGCTGCGCGACGAAGGCCCGCGCCGCTATGAAACCACCGGCGGCTGGCTTGGCCTGACCGACAAATATTGGCTCGGCGCGCTCATCCCGGATCAGAAGACGAAGGTGGAGGCGCGCTTCGCCCATGCCGGCGCCGAGCAGTTCCAGACCGATTATCTCGCGCCTGCCGTTGCCGTCCCTGCTGGCGGCAGCATCGAGACCGTCCAGCATTTCTTTGCCGGCGCCAAGGAAGTGAACCTTCTCGATCGCTACATGACGGCGCTGGCCATCCCGCATTTCGATCTCGCGGTCAGCTGGGGCTGGTTCATCATCCTGGCGCAGCCGATCTTCCACCTGCTCGACTGGCTGTTCAAGCTGACCGGCAATTTCGGCGTCGCCATCATCGGGCTGACCCTGATTGTCCGCGCCGCGCTGTTCCCGATCGCCAACAAGCAATATGAATCCATGGCCAAGATGCGGCTGGTGGCGCCGCGCATGAAGGCGATCCAGGAACGCTGGAAGGACGACAAGGTTCGCCAGAACCAGGAGATGATGGCGCTCTACAAGACCGAAAAGGTCAATCCGATCACCGGCTGCCTGCCGATCCTGCTGCAGATCCCGATCTTCTTCTCGCTCTACAAGACGCTGCTCGTCGCCATCGAGATGCGCCACCAGCCATTCGTGCTGTGGTTGCACGATCTGTCCGCTCCCGATCCGTTGACACCGCTCAACCTGTTCGGCGCGATCGCCTGGCACCCGCCGGCGGTGATCGCCATCGGCGTGCTGCCGATCCTGCTCGGCATCACCATGTATGTGCAGCAGAAGCTCAACCCGGCGGTGATGGACCCGGTGCAGCAGCAGGTGTTCGCCATCATGCCCTGGGTGTTCATGTTCATCATGGCGCCGTTCGCGGCGGGCCTGCAGCTCTATTGGACGATCAACAACCTCGTTTCGATCGCCCAGCAATGGTATATGCTGAAGAAATATCCGATGCCGGCGACGCCGCCGGCGGCAGCGGTCATCGACGTCAAGCCGAGCGATCCGTCGGCGCCCCCGACCGTGCCGCCCAAGACCCCGCCGCGCCGGCCGACGCGCGGCGCCAGTGGCAGCGCCAACAAGGCGCGCCGGTGACCGATCCGAACGAAATCGAAGCCGCCCGCGCCGCCGAAGCCCAGCGCATCACCGATGTGCGCGCCGAACGCGCCCGCGCCTGGCTGATCGAGGCAGCGCGCAAGCGCTTTGCCGGGCCGGTATCGTTCCTGCTGTCGGCGCCGCAACTGGAATTCCTGCCGCCGCCGCGGGTGCCGGAGATTGCCTTTTCCGGGCGCAGCAATGTCGGCAAGTCGTCGCTGCTCAACGCCTTGACCGGCCGCCAGGGGCTGGCGCGCGCCTCGACGACGCCGGGGCGGACGCAGGAATTGAACATCTTCGATATCGGCGAGCCGCTGGCCTTCCGCCTCGTCGACATGCCCGGTTATGGCTATGCCGAGGCGCCGAAGGATCTGGTGCGCCAGTGGAAGGCGCTGATCTTCGATTATCTGCGCGGCCGCCAGGTGCTGCACCGCGTGCTGCTGCTGATCGACAGCCGCCATGGCCTGAAGGACGTCGACCACGAGATCATGACGATGCTCGACGCCGCTGCCGTCAGCTACCAGGTCGTGCTGACCAAGGCCGACAAGATCAAGCCGACGGCGCTGGCGAAGACGCTGGAAACGGTCCTCGCCGGCACCCGCCGCCACCCGGCCGCCTTCCCGGAAGTGCTGGCGACCTCGGCGGAGACCGGCTTCGGTATTCCGGAACTGCGCGCGGCGGTGCTGGCGGCGGTGGACCCGTCGCTGGCGTGAGGAAGGCGGCCCCGCCTTGCCGCCCCGCGACGCGCCTTCTACAACACCACCCATGAAACTCATCATCGGCAATCGGGCCTATTCGAGCTGGTCGCTGCGCGGCTGGCTGGCGGCGAAGCTCTCTGGCCTGCCGTTCACCTGCGAGGTGGTCGCCATGGACACGCCGGAATGGATTTCCGGCGCGGCCAAGGCCGACATGCCCTCGGGCCGGGTGCCCGTGCTGTGGGATCATGCGACGCCGGTGTGGGACAGCCTGGCCATCATCCTGTGGCTGGCGGACAAGGGCGGCCATGATCGCTTCTGGCCGCGCGAGCTGCCCGATCGGGCGCTCTGCTATGCCATGGTCGCGGAAATGCATTCGGGCTTCGGGCCGCTGCGCGCCGGCTGCCCGATGAACCTCAAGGAACGCTTCCCGGCCTTTGCGCCCACGCCCGAAATCACCGCCGATGTCGCGCGGGTCGAGGCGTTGTGGACGGAAGCGCGCACCCGCTTCGGCAGCCAGTCCGACCTGCCCTGGCTGTTCGGGCCGTTCAGCGCGGCGGACGTGATGTTCGCCCCCGTCGTCACCCGCATCGACACCTATGGCCTGAAGGTCTCCGCCGAAGCGCGCGCCTATGTCGATGCCGTGCTCGCCCATCCCTGGATGGCGGAATGGATCGCCGCGGCGAAGGTCGAAACCTATCCCTTCGATCGCTATCCCATCCCCGGCGGCGTGCCGGCCTGACCCCTGGAGCCATGATGCATCGTTTTCTGATCGCCAGCGCCATGCTGTCGCTGGCGGCGCCGCTCGCCGCCGAGCCGGAATTCAGCCCGGCCCGCATCAAGGCCGATGTCGCCTTCCTCGCCGATGACCTGCTCGAAGGTCGCGATACCGGCAGCCGCGGCCATGAAATTGCGGCGCGCTATGTCGCGACGCAGTTCGAGGCCGCCGGGCTGAAACCGGCCGGCAAGAACGGCTGGTTCACGCCGGTGGCGCTGTCCGAAGCGACGCTGGGCGAGGGCGCCACCGTCACCATCACGGGGAAGGCCGGCGCCACCACGCTCGCCCAGAAGGTCGATGTGCTGCTGTCGCCGAGCCACAGCGAAGCCAGCACGACGATCGACGCGCCGCTGGTGTTCGTCGGTTTCGGGCTCGATGATCCGAAATACGGCCTCGACGACTACAAGGGCCTCGATGTTCGCGGCAAGATCGTCGTCATGCTGCGCGGCATCCCCAAGGGCGCGCCCGATGAAGTGATCGCGCATCTGGCCGACCAGAAGCTCGCCAATGCCTCGCGGCGCGGCGCCATCGGCGCCATCACCATTTCGACCCTGCAATCGGAAAAGATCGATCCCTTCACCCGCCGCCTCGCCGCCGCCGGCCGCCCCGGCACCACCTGGGTGGCCGCCGATGGCAAGCCTTTCGACGAATCGCCGGCCGTGCGTGGCTCGGCGCGCACCGGCACCAAGGGCGCCGAACTGATCTTCGCCGGCGCCCGCCGGCCGCTCGCCACCGTGCTTGCCGAAGCCGACAAGCCGGGCGGCCGGCCGAAAGGCTTTGCGCTGGCGACCAGCGCCCGCTTCGCCTTCACCTCCACCGAGCGCCGCATCACCAGCCCCAATGTGCTCGGCATGATCGAGGGCAGCGACCCCGTGCTGAAAAACGAGATCGTCATCCTGATGGGCCATCTCGATCATATCGGCATCAAGGCCGGCGGCGGCCCCGGTGATTTGATCCGCAACGGCGCGCTCGACAATGCCGCCGGTTCCGCCGTCACCATGGAAGTGGCGCGCGCCTTCGCCAGCGGCCCGGCGCCGAAGCGCAGCCTGTTGTTCATCGCCAACACCGCCGAGGAACGCGGGCTGCTTGGCGCCGAAGCCACCGCCAACATGCCGCCGGTACCGATCGACCGTATCGTCGCCGCCGTCGATCTCGACATGCCGCTGCTGCTCTACCCGTTCACCGATGTGAACGCCTATGGCGGCGACCACAGCAGCATGGGCGAAGCCATCGCCCGCGCCGTCGGCAGTGTCGGCGTGGCGCTGTCGCCCGATCCGCAGCCGGAAGAAACCATCTTCGTCCGCTCCGATCACTATGCCTTCGTCAAGCAGGGCGTGCCGGCGATCATGCTGGCCACCGGCTTTGCCAATGGCGGTGCCGCGGCGTGGAAGAGCTTCCTGTCGACCAACTACCACAATGTCGGCGACGACATGAACCTGCCGATCGACTGGCAGGCCGGCGCCAAATACGCCCGGGTGAACTATCTGATCGCCAAGGAACTCGCCGATGGCGAGCGGGTGCGCTGGTACGAAGGCGATTATTTCGGCAACGCCTTTGCGCCGGCCGCGCCGAAGGCGAAGCGGCCGAAGCCGTGAGGGGGGGAGAGGTTTCCAGCGCCTCCTCCCCCTGGAGGGGGGAGGCGAGAGACGCCCTGCGCACTGCGGACCAGGGGGTGGTCGCCCCGCGCCAAATCTTTGCAGGTGGAGACCACCCCCACCCGCCGCGCTGCGCGCGAGTCGCCTCCCCCCTCCAGGGGGAGGAGCGCTTCGATCTTGCTTTCTCCCGCCGCACGACCCCGGGGCACCTCTTGTCGGGACATCGATGAGCACGGATACCCTCGCGCTGGCCCAGGCACTCATCCGCTGCCCCAGCGTGACGCCGGCGGACGCGGGGGCGCAGGATGTGCTCGCCCATGCGCTGTCGGGGCTGGGCTTCACAGTCCACCGGCTGGTGTTCGGCGTGGCTCCGGATGGCCCGGTGCACAATCTGGTCGCTACCTACGCCCAGGGCGGGCCACATTTTGCCTTTGCCGGCCACACCGATGTCGTGCCGGTCGGCGACGCTGCCGCCTGGAGCGTCGATCCCTTCGCCGGGATGGTGGCGGACGGCTTTCTCGTCGGCC
>JAIXZK010000418.1 GCA_027489695.1 Sphingomonadales bacterium | reverse complement strand
TTCGTTAACCAATCAGGCGGTCTGCATCGCCTTCATGCGCTTGGCCAGGCGCGAAATCTTGCGGGCCACGGTGTTCTTGTGGAGCACGCCCTTCGACACGCCGCGCATCATCTCGGGCTGCGCCGCCTGCAGCGCCGCCGCGGCAGCGGCCGGATCGGTGCCGGCCAGGGTGGCTTCGGCCTTCTTCACGAAAGTCCGGATGCGGCTGACGCGCGCCTTGTTGATTTCGGCGCGGCGGCCGTTGCGGCGGATGCGCTTTTCTGCCTGGGGCGTGTTGGCCATGATCGTCCTTGAAATCGGCGTGTTGCGGCGATGGGTCGGAAAGTTGATTGCCGGCAGGAATGCGCCTGCAAGGCGAATCCGCTACCGACCAGCACCGGGAACACCCGGCATCGGAAGGCGAGGCGCATAGTCCGATCGCCCCTTGCGGTCAAGGGCGCGGAGCAGCCGCAAGCCTAGCGCTGATCATGGGCGCAGAAAAAGCTCGACCGCCCCGACTGGACGATGCGCTCGATCGGCCGGCCGCAGCGCGGGCAAGGCTCGCCCGCCCGGCCATAGACCTGAAAGCCCTTCTGGAAATAGCCAAGCGTGCCATCGGGCGCTGCATGGTCGCGCAAGCTCGATCCCCCCGCCGCGATGGCTGCCTCGAGCACCGCCGGCACGGCCTTTGCCAGCGCCTTCAGCCGCGCCGTGGCAACGCTGCCGCCGGCCCGCGCCGGGTGGATGCCGGCTTCGAACAGCGCCTCGCAGACATAGATGTTGCCAAGCCCCGCCACGATCCGCTGGTCGAGCAGCAATGCCTTGGCCGGCGCCAGCCGGTCGGCGAAGGCCCGGCCGAGCATTGCCGCGCCGAACGCCGGCCCCAGCGGCTCTGGCCCCAGCCCGGCGAGCAGCGGGTGGCGATCGACGTCGGCGGTTGCCACCAGATCGAGGCTGCCGAAGCGCCGCGCATCGTTGAAGGCGACCACCCGCCCCGCCTCGGTCTCGAAGACGACATGATCATGCTTGGCAGTCTCGGCGGGATCGAGCCGCATCCGCCCCGACATGCCGAGGTGCAGGATCAGCGTGTCGCCGCGATCGGTATCGACCAGGCCATATTTCGCCCGCCGCCGGCAGGCGAGCACGGTGGCGCCGGTCAGCCGCTGCCCGAGGCCATCGGGAAACGGTCGCCGCAGGTCACCGCGGTTGAGCACGACACGGGCAAAGCGCTGCCCGGTCCAGACGGGCGCCAGGCCACGCATGACGGTTTCGACTTCGGGAAGCTCGGGCATCGCGCGGCTCTAGGCCGGCCGGCGAACGAGTCAATTCGTGCGGTTCTGAAGGAAGACAGCTTGCCTCCGGCGGCTGGGGCCGACGGCCCCAGCCGCCGGAGGCTCCCCTTCTGTCCCCCGCGCCGAAATGGCACGTTTGCCGTGGCGCCCGCGCCGCGATAGGACGCAACGCCACATGACCGATCCTGCACACCCCGCGCCCCAGACCGTCAGCTTCGGCTATGCCGAGGTCGCGCCCGAGGAGAAGACCCGCAAGGTCGGCGAGGTCTTTGCGTCCGTTGCCCGGCGCTATGACATCATGAACGATCTGATGTCGGCCGGTTTCCACCGGCTGTGGAAGGATGATTTCGTCCGCGCCGTCCGCCCCCGCGAGGGCGAGCGCATCCTCGACATGGCCGGCGGCACCGGGGACATCGCCTTCCGCCTCGAACGCTCGGGCGCCAGCGTCACGGTCGCCGACATCAACCCGGCCATGCTCGATGTCGGGATTGCGCGGGCGACGGCGCGCGGCATCACCAGCCTCGTCTGGCGCGAGGAAAATGCCGAAACGCTGAGTTTTCCCGATCGCAGCTTCGATGCCTATACGATCGCCTTCGGCATCCGGAACGTCACCGATATCCCCGCCGCCCTCCGCGAGGCGCACCGCGTGCTGGCCTTTGGCGGTCGCTTCTTCTGCCTCGAATTCTCGACGACCGAATGGAGCGGCTTTGCCGAAGCCTATGACGTCTACTCCGAACGGATCGTGCCGCGCGTCGGCAAGCTGGTCGCCGGCGACAGCGAATCCTATCGCTATCTGATCGAATCGATCCGCCGCTTCCCAAAGATGCCGGAATTTGCGGCGATGATCGAAGCGGCCGGCTTCGCCCGGGTGGCGTATCGCCCGATACTGGGCGGCGCGGTGGCCATCCACAGCGGCTGGAAGCTCTAGCACCGCCCGTGGCCGCCGTTCCCGTCCATCTGTGGCGCATGCTGGTCTGGGGCCGGCGGCTCGCCCGCCACGGCGCGCTGCGGCCGTTCGAGGGCCCGCGCCTGCCCGTCGCGATCCGTGCCGTCGCTCGCGTCGCGCGGATCGGCACGGGCGCGCCGAAGACGCCGGATTTCGCCGCCGGCCTCGCCGCGGTCGGGCCGGCCGCCATCAAGCTCGGCCAGGCGCTGGCGACGCGGCCCGATCTCATCGGCCTTGAGGCCGCCACCGATCTCGCCCGGCTGCAGGACCAGGTGCCGCCGGCGCCGTGGAGCGCCATCGAGCCGGCCATAAACGCCAGCTATGCCAATGGCAGTTGGCGCGACCGGTTCGAGAGCATCGATCCGGTGCCGGTCGGCGCCGCCTCGATGGCGCAAGTCCACCGCGGCGTCACCAGCGACGGCCGCCAGGTCGCCATCAAGGTGCTGCGCCCCGATATCGAGGCCGATCTCGCCCGCGCCATTGACACCTATGAATGGGCGGCCGGCCATCTCGAAACGCTCGGCGGCGAATTCGCCCGGCTGCGGCCGCGCGCCGTCATCGCCACCTTCAAGGGCTGGACCGAAGGCGAACTCGACCTGCGCCGCGAGGCGGCGTCGGCCTCCGAACTCGCCGAGGCGCTGGAGGGCATCCCCGATTTCATCGTGCCCGGCATCGACTGGTCGCGATCGTCGCGGCGCGTACTGGTCATCGACTGGATCGACGGCATCAAGCTGAACGACGCCGCCGGCATGGCGGCGATCGATTTCGACCGGCGCAAGCTTGCCGAGGTGCTCGTCCATGGCTTTCTGCAGCAGGCGATCGCGCAGGGCTTCTTCCACGCCGATCTGCACCAGGGCAATCTGTTCCTGATCCCGCCCGGCCCCGAGCATGGCGCCCGCCTCGCCGTGATCGATTTCGGCATCATGGGCCGCATCAACCGGCGCGCCCGGCTCTACCTTGCCGAGATCCTGCACGGCCTTGTCACCGGCAATTACAAGCGCGTCGCCGAAATCCATTTCGAAGCCGGCTATGTGCCGCCGCACCACAATCCGGCGGCCTTCGCCACCGCGCTGCGGGCGGTGGGGGAGCCGATCCGCGGCAAGCGCGCCAAGGACGTCAACATCACACAGTTGCTCGACGGCCTGTTCGCCATCACGCGCAGCTTCGACATGCCGGTGCAGCCGCATTTGCTGCTGCTGCAGAAGACCATGGTGATGGTGGAGGGCGTGGCGCTGACGCTCGATCCCCAGGTCAACATGTGGGAAGTCGCCGAACCCTATGTGCGCGACTGGGTGCGCGACGAGATGGGCCCCGAAACCGTCATCGCCGACTGGCTGGTGATGAACGCCCGCGCGCTGACCGACCTGCCGCGCATCTTCCGGCAATGGGTGGCGGAACATCCGATTCCGGGCGCCGCGCCGCCACAACCGCCGCTGCCGGCGCTGCCCGAACGCCGCGGCTGGTCGGGCCTGTGGCTGGCAGCGGCGCTCGCTGCCGGGCTGATGATCGGTCGCTGGTTGTTCTGACCGCGGCCGCGATGCAGGATCGCCCGGCATGATCGCCATCCGCAGCCTCGATCCCGCCAGTGCGACCGCCGATGTGGCGGCGCTGGCGGCGCTGCTCGTCGAAGCCGTCGCCGATGGGGCGTCGATCAGCTTCATGGCGGGGTTCGACCTCGCCGGGGCGCGGGCCTTTTGGGAAGCACAGCGCGCCGCCGGCCGCATCATCCTGGTTGCCGAGGACGCCGAGGGGCTGGCCGGCACCGTCACCCTGGCCATCGACACGCCGCCGAACCAACCGCACCGCGCCGATGTCGCCAAGATGATCGTCGCGCTGCGTGCCCGCCGCCGCGGCGTCGGCGCGGCGCTGCTCGCCGCCGTCGAGGCCGAGGCGCGGCGGCGCGGCCGCACGACGCTGGTGCTCGACACGATTTCGGATTCGGCGGCGGCGCGGCTCTACGAACGCTGCGGCTGGCAGCGGGTGGGCGAGATCGCCGATTATGCGCTGATGCCCGATGGCAGGATGGCGCCGACCACCTATTATGCGCGGTACCTCCGGTAACGGGCTTTGACATGCCGGCGCGTCCCGGCTTGTCTGCCTGCCACGGACTTGCAGGGGGACGGCCATGACGATCTTGCCGGTGACATTGCTGGTGCTGGCGACGGGGTCGCTCGGCGGCTGGCTGCTGTTTCGTTATCTGATGGGATCGCGCAACAGTCCGACGCTGGTCGGTCTGCACCTGCTGCTCGGCGCCGGCGCGTTGGAGGTTATGGTGGTGCTGCTGCGCGGCACGCCCGATGGCCGGCAGCTTCCCGACAGCGGCGCCACGGCGAGCGGCTGGGCGGCGGCGCTGCTGGCGGCAGCGCTGCTCACCGGGCTGGCGACGGCGGTGATCGCCCGCCCCTGGCCGCGCGGCATCGCCATCGGCGTCTGGAGCCATGCCGGAGTCGCTATGCTGGCGGTCGGCGCCGTGCTGGTCTGGGCCATCCAGGGGTGATCGCGGCGCCATTCGACAGCGCCGGCGGCAGGCGCTAAGGCGCGGCCGTGCACGGCAGGACCATCCTCCTCATCGTCGGCGGCGGCATCGCAGCGTTCAAGGCGCTCGAACTGGTGCGCGCGCTGCGCCGCGCCGGCGCGCATGTGACGCCGGTGCTGACCGAAAATGGCGCGCGCTTCGTTACCGCCCTCAGCCTGTCGGCGCTGGCCGAGGCGCCGGTGCGGCAATCGCTGTGGGACCTCGAGGCCGAAGCGACGATGGGCCATATCCAGCTGAGCCGCGCCGCCGACCTGATCGTCGTTTGCCCCGCCACGGCGAATTTGCTGGCGCGTGCCGCCGCCGGCATCGCCGATGATCTGGCGACGACGCTATTGCTCGCCACCGACACGCCGGTGCTGATGGTGCCGGCGATGAACGTGCGCATGTGGCAGCACGCTGCGACCCGCCGCAACGTCGCGACGCTGCGCGGCGATGGCGTGACGGTTCTGGACCCGGATGAAGGCGAGATGGCCTGTGGCGAGTATGGCCCCGGTCGGCTGCCGGAGACCGAGGCGATCCTGGCGGCAATCGCGGCGCAGCTGGCCCCGACGCAAGCGGCGAGAGCCCTTGCCGGCCGCCACGCCCTCGTCACTGCCGGCCCCACCCATGAGGCCATCGATCCCGTCCGCTTCATCGGCAATCACAGTTCCGGCAAGCAGGGCTTCGCCATCGCCGCGGCCCTGGCCGCAGCCGGGGCGCGCGTCACGCTGGTCGCCGGCCCGGTGCACCTGCCGACACCGGGCGGTGTCACCCGCATCGATGTCGTTTCGGCGCGCGAGATGGCCGCCGCCGTCGATGCCGCCCTGCCCGCCGACATTGCCGTGATGGTCGCCGCCGTCGCCGACTGGCGGGTCGAGGCGGCGCCGGCCAAGCTCAAGAAGGGCGGTGCCGGCCCGCCAGCGCTGACGCTCGTCGAAAATCCCGACATTCTCGCCGCTGTCGGCCATGGCCCGCGGCGGCCGCGGCTGGTGATCGGCTTTGCCGCCGAAACTGGCGACCTGATCGCCAATGCCGCCGCCAAGCTGGCAAAGAAGGGCGCCGACTGGATCATCGCCAACGACGTGTCCGCCGGCGTGTTCGGTGCCGAGAGCAACCATGTTCACCGCGTCACCGCCGCCGGCGCCGAGGATTGGGGCCCGGCGGCCAAGGACGCCGTCGCCGCACGGCTGGTCGATGCCATCGTCGAGACTCTGAAATGACCGATATCGCCATCCCGATCACCCTGCTGCCGCATGGCCAGGGGCTGCCGCTGCCGGCCTATGCCAGCGACGGTGCCGCCGGCATGGATGTTGTCGCCGCGCTCGACGCGCCACTGGTCCTCGAACCCGGCAGGCGCGCCGCGGTGCCGACCGGGCTCGCCATGGCCATCCCGCCGGGCTTTGAGGTTCAGGTCCGCCCGCGCTCGGGGCTGGCCTTCAACCATGGCGTGACCGTCGCCAATGCGCCGGGCACGATCGACAGCGATTATCGCGGCGAAGTGAAGGTGCTGCTGGTCAATCTCGGCACCGAACCCTTCACCATCGAGCGCGGCATGCGCATCGCCCAGCTGGTGCCGGCCGCCGTCACCCGCGCGACGCTGACAATCGTCGAGGGCCTCGACTCGACCGTGCGCGGCACCGGTGGCTTCGGTTCGACAGGCCTCGGCACCACCGGCGCATGAGCTTCAGCGACGCGGAGCTCGATCGCTACGCCCGGCATCTGGTGCTGCCGGAGATCGGCGGCCGCGGCCAGGCGGCGATCCAGGCAGCGCGCGTTGCGGTGATCGGCGCCGGCGGGCTGGGAGCGCCGTGCCTGCTCTACCTCGCCGCCGCCGGCATCGGGCAACTGACGATCATCGATGATGATTCGGTGTCCCTCAGCAATCTGCAGCGCCAGATTCTGTTCGCCACCGCCGATGCCGGCGCGCCCAAGGCCGCCACCGCCGCCGCGCACCTCGCAGCGCTTAACCCGCATGTCACCGTGACGCCGCGCGCCGTGCGGCTCGAGGCTGCCAATGCCGCCGAACTGCTCGCCGGCCATGATGTCATCGCCGACGGATCGGACAGTTTCGCCACCCGCCTCGCCGTCGCCGATGCAGCGCTGGCGCTGCGCATCCCGCTGGTTTCGGGGGCCGTCGGACGCTTCGATGGCCAGCTCGCCACCTTCATCGGCCATGATCCGGCGCTGCCCTGCTACCGCTGCTTCGTCGGTGCCGCCGCCGATGGCCCCGCCGACAGCTGCGCCGCCGCCGGCATCCTGGGCGCACTCACCGGCGTCATCGGCTCGCTGATGGCGCTGGAAGTGCTGCGGCTGGTGGCGGGCTTCGGCGAGCCGCTCGCCGGGCGGCTGCTGCTCTATGATGCGCTGTCGGCGCGGATGCGGACGGTGCGGCTGGCCAAGGACCCCGCCTGCCCGGCCTGCGGTGCCATTGATGCGACGAACGCCCCCGGCGCCGCCGTACCGCCGCCGCATTCATCCCCTATCAATCCTCTATAGTTTCTCTGGCCCGGTGACCAAGCCTCCCGTGTTTTCCCCCATCGTGTTTTCCCCCATCGAGTTTTTCCGATGCGCCTGATCGGCGCCCTTTTCCGCTTTTCGCTGCTCGCCGTGCTGGTTGCGGCGCTGGCGCTTGCCGTGGCCGTCGCCATTGCCTGGAGCCAGCTGCCCGGCTTTGACGAAATGATGCGATCACCCAACGGCCAGTCGGTCGAGGTCCGCGCCGCCGACAACAGCGTACTGGTTTCGATCGGCCCCAGCTATGGCGAATGGGTGCCCTATGCCCGCATCCCGCGGACGATGACCGCGGCGATGATCGCGGTGGAGGACCGGCGCTTCTGGTATCATCCCGGCGTCGATCCGATCGGCATCGCGCGGGCCGCCGTCGTCAATGCCCGCGCCGGCCGCAATGTCCAGGGCGCCTCGACGATCACCCAGCAGCTGGCCCGCAACGTCTTCCTCACTTCGAACAAGACCTTCGCCCGCAAGGGCCGCGAGATGATCCTGGCGCTGGCACTGGAACGCCGCTTCACCAAGGAAGCGCTGCTCGAACTCTATCTCAACCGCGTCTATTTCGGCGGCGGCGCCTATGGCATCGATGCCGCCGCGCGCAAGTTCTTCGGCCACAGCGCGGCCCGGCTGAGCGTGGAGGAAGCCGCGATCATCGCCGGCCTCGTCAAGGCGCCGTCCCGCTATGCCCCCTCCGCCGACGCCGAAGCGGCGCGCCGCCGCGCCGCCACCGTGATTGCCACCATGGTCGAATCGGGCGCGGTGACGCCCGGCGAGGCCGCCAACGCCGATGTCGCCACCGTCCGCTTCGCGCCGCAGGAACAGGCCAGCGGCGTGCGCTATTTCACCGATTGGGTCCTGTCCGAAGTCGAGACGCTGACCGACGAGAGCATCGAGCCGCTGCAGGTGCTGACGACGCTCGATCCCGTCGGCCAGCGCGCCGCCGAAGCCGCCATCGCCGCCGAAACCCCCAGGGGCGCCCAGGGCGCGCTGGTCGCCATCGCCCGCGACGGCGCGGTGAAAGCCATGGTCGGCGGCCGCGACTATGTGAAAACCAGCTACAACCGCGCTGTCGCCGCCCGCCGCCAGCCGGGATCGGCGTTCAAATTCTTCGTCTATGCCGCCGCCATCGAATCGGGGGTGACGCCGGACGACATCGTCGAGGACCGGCCGATCACCATCGGCAAATGGAGCCCGCGCAACAACAATGGCCGCTATGCCGGCCCGGTCAGCGTCCGCGACGCCTTTGCCCAGTCGATCAACACCGTCGCCGTCGAACTCGCCGCGCGCGTCGGCTTCGATACCGTCGCCGAAATGGCGCGGCGCTTCGGCATCACCACGCCGATCGATCGCCAGCCGGCGATGGCGCTCGGCACCTCCGACGTCACCCTGCTCGAAATGGCCAATGCCTATGCCACCGTCGCCAATGGCGGCTCGGAAACGCCGCCCTATGCCATCACCCGCATCGTCACCGGCACCGGCAAGATCCTGTTCGATCGCGAGCCGGCGGCAGCGCGCGTCGTCGTGGCGCCGTTCGTCGCGCAGCGGATGACCGATCTGATGAAGGCCGCCGTCGAAACCGGCACCGGCCGCGCCGCGCAGATCGGCCGGCCGCTCGCCGGCAAGACCGGCACGACATCGTCGAACAAGGATGGCTGGTTCCTCGGCTTCACCGCCGAACTGACCACCGGCGTCTGGATGGGCCGCGACGACGCCCGCGCCGTCAGCGGCCTTGCCGGCGGCCGCGCCCCGGCCCGCGCCTTTGCCGCCTATATGGCGCGCGCCGTCGGAGGCACGCCGCCCGAACCCTTGAACACCGAAGTCGACCCCGGCGCCGATTATGTCGAACCCGACAATGCCGCCTATGGCCTCGACACCGGCACCGGCGAGGCAATCGGCCCCGATGGCCAGCCGATTCCGGGCGATGTGCAACAGCCATTGCCGGAGCCGCCGACCGACGAGGCGCGGATCGATGGCGCCTGGCTGGACCGGACGCTGGAGGAAGCGCAACCGCCGCGGTAGGGCA
>JAIXZK010000089.1 GCA_027489695.1 Sphingomonadales bacterium | reverse complement strand
GCGTCAGCCGCAATGCGGTGATCGGCAAGGCGCATAGTCTCGGCCTGAAGTCGCGGCCGTCGCCGGTGAAGGGCGGGGAGGAGGAAGCGCCCGCCGCGCCCGCCGCCGCCACGCCGACCCCGGCCGCCGTCGCCACCCCTGCCCCGGCGCCGACGCCAGCCGCGCCGCGCGCCGCGACGCCGCGCGCCGCCGCCAAGGGCAAGGCCGCCAAGACCAGCCTGCTCGATCTCAACGAAAAGATCTGCAAATGGCCGATCGGCCATCCCGGCGACGCCGATTTCCATTTCTGCGGCAAGGGCGCCCAGGCCGGCTTTCCCTATTGCACCGAACATTGCCTGGTCGCCTATCAGGCGCAGCTGCCGCGCCGTGACCGCGATCGCCGGCCGCCGCCGCAGATGCCCGGGATGCCGCGCCGCCCCTGATGCGACGATGGCGCCGGTGGGGCGTTGAACTATTGGCATTGCGAGTGTCGGCTTACCGCGTTACCTGCCTGGCAAGGGAGACATGCGATGACCGCCATTGTTGAAGCCGATGTCGATGTCCTCATCGTCGGGGCCGGCCTGTCCGGCATCGGCGCTGCCGTGCATCTCAAGCGCGACTGCCCCGATCACAGCTTCGCCATTGTCGAAGGCCGCGATGCCATCGGCGGCACCTGGGACCTGTTCCGCTATCCCGGCATCCGGTCGGACAGCGACATGTACACATTGGGCTATCGCTTCAAGCCATGGACGGCGGCCAAGGCCATCGCCGACGGCCCCTCGATCCGCAGCTATATCCGCGAAACCGCCGCCGAGCACGACATCACCCGGCACATCCATTTCGGCCGGCGGATCACCGCCGCCGCCTGGGATTCGGCCAGCGCCCGCTGGACGGTGACGGCGACGCGCAGCGATGGCAGCACCGCCAGCTTCCGCGCCAATTTCCTCTACGCCTGCTCCGGCTATTACAATTATGACGCCGGCTATCGCCCGACCTGGGCCGGCGAAGCGGATTTCGCCGGCCGCATCGTGCATCCGCAATTCTGGCCGGAAGACCTCGACTATGCCGGCAAGCGGGTGGTCATCATCGGGTCGGGCGCCACCGCCGTCACCCTGCTGCCCGAAATGGCCGCGGTCGCCTCGCATGTGACGATGCTGCAGCGCTCGCCGACCTATATGGTCAGCCGGCCGTCGCGCGACGCCATCGCCGATGTGCTGCGCAAGCTGCTGCCGGCGCAGACGGCCTATGACCTTATCCGCTGGAAGAATGTCACGCTCGGCATGTGGTTCTATGCCCAGTCGCGCAAGGCGCCCGACAAGGTCCGCGCCGCGCTGCTCGGCCGGCTGAAGAAGCTGCTGCCCGAAGGCTATGACATGGGCCGGCATTTCACGCCGCGCTACAATCCCTGGGACCAGCGGCTGTGCCTGGTGCCCGATGGCGACCTGTTCGCCGCCATCCGCAACGGCCGCGCCGATATCGTGACCGACACCATCGAGAAGTTCGAGGCCGGCGGCATCCGGCTGGCCTCGGGCGAGCTGCTCGCGGCCGATGTCATCGTCACCGCCACCGGGCTGCAGCTCCAGGCTCTCGGCGGCATGGCGATCAGCGTCGATGGCCGGCCGGTGCGCGCCGCCGACTGCCTCGCCTACAAGGGGATGATGTTCTCCGGCATTCCCAACCTTGCCGCCAGCTTCGGCTATATCAACGCCAGCTGGACGCTGCGGTCCGACCTGATCGCCGAATATGTCGGCCGGCTGCTCAACCACATGAAGGCGGCCGGCACGCCGATCGCGACGCCGGTCCCCGGCCCCGACGTGACCCCGGCGCGGGTGCTGATGGACCTGACCTCCGGCTATGTCGCGCGCGGCAGCGATGCCCAGCCGAAATCCGGCAACCGCGCGCCCTGGGTGGTGACCGCCAATTACAAATACGACCGCAAGGAGCTACGCGAAGGCCCGGTGACCGACGAGATGCGCTTCACGGCGCCGGTGGCGACCGCCCCGGCCCTGGCGGAAGCCGCCGAATAAGGCGCGGCCGGCCGAAAAGAGTCGTTGCGCGGGCGATGTGATCCTGCTGGATTGGCGGGCGCATCATCTTTCTCGCCCAGCCGGCAGGAGCGGCCATGACTGAAACCGCAAGCCCCAGCCCCGCGATCTGGTTGCGCATCCTGCAATATCCGTTGGTGCGGCTCGCCATCTTCGGCACGATCATGTTTTACATGCTGGGGTTCAGCAACAATTTCATGGGCCAGGCCGCCGGCGACCGGCTGTTGCAGCTGGCGATCGTCATCGGCTGGTCGGCGGCCGGCTTCGCCGTCTACAGCTGGCTGGTCCGCCTGATCGAGCGGCGTCCGGTCTCCGAACTGGCGCTGCTGCCCGTCACGGTCCGCGAGCTTGGCATCGGCCTCGTCATCGGCGCCGGGCTCTACACTGCCAGCGTGCTCGTCCTGATGATCCTCGACATCTACAAGATCGTCGGCTTCAATTCGATCAGCTATCTGCTGCCGGCGGTCGTCATGGCGCTCAGTGCCGCGGTTTTCGAAGAACTGTTGTTCCGCGGCGTGCTCTTCCGCATTGTCGAGGAATGGCTGGGCAGCTGGGTATCACTGTTCGTCTCGTCGGCAGTCTTCGGCCTGGTCCATCTGATGAACCCGGCGGCAACGATGACCGGGGCCATCTTCATCGCCGTCGAAGCCGGCATCCTGCTCGGCGCTGCCTATATGCTGACCCGGCGGCTGTGGATGAGCATCGGCTTCCACTTTGCCTGGAATTACACCCAGTCGGCGATCTTCTCCGGCATCGTTTCGGGCTCTGACGCCGACCCCGGCCTGATCAAGCCGGTCATCGACGGCCCGGTGCTGCTGACCGGCGGCCAGTTCGGGCTCGAAGCCTCGGTTGTCGCTGCCTTTTTCTGCACGTCGACGGGCATCATCCTGACGATCCTGGCGGTGCGGCGCGGGCACGTCGTGCCGCCGTTCTGGAAACGACCTCAGGCCTGATCCAGCGGTCGATCCACCAGCACCGCCAGCAGCAGCGCCGGGCCGCCGTGCGCCACCCAGGCGTGGTTGGTGCCACGCTGGATGACCACCTGCCCCGGCTTGATGCGCGTCTCGCTGCCTTCGAGGATCAGCGAGACATCGCCCTGCACCAGGCAGATGACGTCGATCGAATGGGTTTCGTGCATCGCCGGGTGGCGCGACTGGTCGATGATGTGGCGGTCGCCGTCGAAGCCGGCAAAGACATTGCGGACGATGCTGTCCAGCTCCGGCTTGGGCACGCCTTCGGGCAGCGGCGCGACGACGAACCAGCGCACCTGGACATTGCCCGGCCGCGGCCCGAGCACCGCGCGGGTGGTGCCGAGGTCGCGGTGATCGCGCGGGTCGAGCGGCGCCGAAGTCGAATCCTCCCAGATCTCGAACAGACCGCCCAGATCGGGATCGCCGCTGAACGCCGACGGCCCGCCATCGAGGATGACCACCGAACGGCCGTCGCCATCATCGCCGGTGATGACCCGGCGCATCGCCTCGCGGAAGCTCATCAGATGCGTTCCTTCACATAACGGCCGGGGGCGGCTTCGATGATCTGGAACTTGCCGCCATCGGCGCCACTCCCCGGCAGCCGCGCCGCCACCTTGTCACCCGATCGCGGCGCGATCCAGGCGATCCAGTCGGGCCACCAGCTGCCCTTGGTTTCCTTCGCGCCGGCGACGAAATCGTCGAACTTCGCCGGCAGGGTCTCGCAGGTCCAATATTGATATTTGCCGGAGGACGGCGGGTTGACCACCCCGGCGATATGCCCTGACCCCGCCAGCACGAAGCGCTTTTCGCCGGCGAACTGCCCGGTCAGCTTGTAGGCCGAGCGGGCCGGCGCGATATGGTCCTCGCGGCCACCCTGGATATAGGCCGGCGTCGTCACCGTCGTCAGGTCGATGGACACGCCGAGCATGGTCAGCCCGCCCTTCTCGACCAGCTTGTTGTCGCGATAGATGTCGGCAAGATATTGTCGGTGCCAGCGCGCCGGCACATTGGTCGCATCGCTGTTCCAATAGAGCAGGTCGAAGGGGAAATATTCCTTCCCCAGCAGATAGTTGTTGACGACATAGTTCCAGATCAGATCGTTCGAGCGCAGCAGGTTGAACGTCGTCGCCATATAGCGGCCGTCGAGCCAGGGCTGCTCCCCGGTCAACCGGTCGATGGTGGCGAGGCTGGCATCATCGACGAATACGCTGAGATCGCCGCAATCGGACAGGTCGACCTGCGCCGTGAAGAAGGTGGCGCTCGCCGCCTTGTCGGCCTCGCCGCGCGCCGCCAGGATCGCCAGCGTCGCAGCGAGATAGGTACCGGCGACGCAATAGCCGATCAGATGCGCCGACGGCGCGGCGCAGATTTCCAGCACCACCGCCAGCGCCTCAAGCTGCGCCGCGGCATAGGTTTCATGGCTGGCATCGGCGGTGGTGGCGTCGGCGTTCTTCCACGACACGACGAACACCGTCAGCCCCTCGGCCACCGCCCAACGGATGAAGCTTTTTTCCGGCGTCAGGTCGAGGATGTAGAATTTGTTGATCCACGGCGGGAAGATCAGCAGCGGCGTCGCGAACACCGTCTCGGTCGTCGGGCTGTACTGGATCAGCTGGAACAGCGGCGTTTCATGGACGACCTTGCCTGGTGTCGCGGCGACATTGCGGCCGACTTCGAACGCCGCCTCGTCGGTCATCCGCATCTTGCCGGCCTTCATGTCGTCGAGCAGATGCTCGAGGCCCTTGAGCAGATTCTGGCCACCGGTCTCGGCGGTCTTCTTCAGCACTTCGGGGTTCAGGGCGGCAAAGTTCGACGGCGACATGGCGTCGACGAACTGCTTGATCAGGAACTGGGCTTTCGCCTGTTCATGGGCATCGAGGCCCTCGATATGGCGCGAGCCTTCCAGGATATAGTTCGACGCCAGGATGTACGACTGGCGGACGAAATCGAAAGCCGGCGTCTCCCCCCAGGCGGCGCCGGCGAAGCGCTTGTCCTTGATGGTGCCGACCGGGCTCGCCGTCTCGCCGGGGCTGAGGAACGACTGCCACAGCGCCATGGCGTCGGCGAGGTAGCGCGTCTGCAGTTCGAACAGCTTCTGCGGATCGGCCAGCAGTGCCGCCGACGCGCGCTGCCAGGTCGCCATCACCCCGAGCGGATCGGGCATCGGCAGCGTGTCGGTCTCGCGGGTCCAGAATTCCAGCATCATCTGCTGGCCGCGGCCGGCAAGCTCCGTCCATTTCTGGAAGGTTTCGATCGGCCGCACTTCGGCTGGCTCAGTCATGACGGGTCCTCCACTCGGCGCCGATCATGGCGCCGCGGCACCGGCGCGCCAAGCCCTTACCGCCGGCAGCGGCGAAACATCCACCGCTTTCAGGGGTTGTTGCTGGCAGCGCCGGCACGCGCCGGCGCCGGAGTTACAGGAGTTCCACCATGACCATTGCCAGGATCGCCCTTGCCGTCGCCGCCCTGCTGGCGGTGCCATCGTTCGCCCAGACCAGCGATACTGCCCCGCAGGCGCCGACGGACAGCATGTCGCTGCAGCAGCCCCCCGGCAGCGCAATGACGCCGGAAAGCGGCGGCATGGGCCAGCCCGGCATGAGCCAGGCGTCGAATGCCCCCGCTGCCTACCCCAATTGCACCGCCCGCATGCGGGACCGCTGCCAGCAGACCGCCGCGCAGGAAGCCCGCGCCACCAGCAGCGCGCGACGGCGCCGCTGACCCCGACACCGGTC
>JAIXZK010000424.1 GCA_027489695.1 Sphingomonadales bacterium | reverse complement strand
CGCCGGCCCCGGCGGCCCTGCCTTCGGGGCTGGCCGCATGAACGCCGCGACCATCCCGATGGTCGCCGAACGCCCGGTGCTGCGCGAGCGCGGCCAGCGCGAGGTCTTCTGCGGCCTGACCGGCATCATCTGGCTGCACCGCAAGGTGCAGGACGCCTTCTTCCTCGTCATCGGCAGCCGGACCTGCGCGCATCTGCTGCAATCGGCGGCCGGCGTGATGATCTTCGCCGAACCGCGCTTCGCCACTGCCATCATCGAGGAACGCGATCTCGCCGGCCTCGCCGATGCCAATGAAGAGCTCGACCGGGTCGTCGCCAGGCTGCTTGCCCGCCGGCCGGACATCAAGCTGCTGTTCCTCGTCGGCTCCTGCCCGTCGGAAGTCATCAAGCTCGATCTCGCCCGTGCCGCCAAGCGACTCGACCAGTCGCAGAACGATGTGCGCGTGCTCGCCTATTCGGGCAGCGGCATCGAGACGACCTTCACCCAGGGCGAGGACGCCTGCCTCGCCGCGCTGGTGCCGGAAATGCGCGCCGAATCGGCCGAGCAGCTGCTGATCGTCGGCAGCCTGCCCGATGTCGTCGAGGACCAGTTTCGCCGCCTGTTCGCCGAAATGGGCATCACCCGGGTCGAGGCGCTGCCGCCGCGCCGGGCGCGCGACCTGCCCGGTGTCGGCCCCAATACCCGCTTTCTGCTCGCCCAGCCGTTTCTCGGTGACACCGCGCTGGCCCTCGAAGCCCGCGGCGCCCGCCATCTGCCGGCGCTGTTCCCGTTCGGCGCCGAAGGCACGACGCATTGGCTGCACGCCGCCGCCCGCGCCTTTGGTGTCGATGAAATGCATTTCCGCGCTGTGGTCGCGCCGGGCCGGGAGCGCGCCAAGCGGGCGCTCGCCCCTTACGCCGCGCGGCTGGCCGGCAAGTCGATCTTCTTCCTGCCCGATTCGCAGCTGGAAGTGCCGTTGGCGCGCTTTCTCGCCACCGAACTCGGCATGACGCTGGTCGAAGTCGGCACGCCCTATCTGCATCGCGGCCATCTCGTCGATGAACTGGCGGCGCTGCCCGCCGATGTGCAGCTTTCCGAAGGCCAGGATGTTGATCGCCAGCTCGATCGCGTCCGCGCCGCCCGGCCCGATCTCACCGTCTGCGGCCTCGGCCTCGCCAACCCGCTGGAACGCGACGGCCTGTCGACGAAATGGTCGATCGAGCTGGTGTTCTCGCCCGTCCATGGCTTCGATCAGGCCGGTGATCTTGCCGAACTTTTCGCGCGTCCGCTGGTGCGGCGCGAGAAGCTGGCGGTGTAGCCGTGCAACTGACCGTCTGGACCTATGAAGGCCCGCCCCACGTCGGCGCGATGCGCGTCGCCACCGGCATGACCGGGCTGCACTATGTGCTGCACGCGCCACAGGGCGATACCTATGCCGACCTGTTGTTCACCATGATCGAGCGCCGCGGCGCCCGGCCACCGGTGACTTACACGACTTTCCAGGCCCGCGACCTCGGTACCGATACGGCGCAATTGTTCCAGAACGCCGCCCGCGATGCCTATGCGCGATTTCAGCCGGAAGCGATCATCGTCGGCGCCTCGTGCACCGCCGAACTGATCCAGGACGATCCCGCCGGGCTGGCGGCGACGATGGGCCTGGGCTGCCCGGTCATCCCGCTGGAATTGCCGAGCTATTCCCACAAGGAAAATTGGGGCGCGGCCGAAACCTTTTACCAGATCGTCCGCAACCTTGCCGATACGACGCGCCGCGCGCCTGCGCGCGACGGCCGCCGGCTGCGCGCCAATCTGCTCGGGCCGACGGCGCTCGGTTTCCGGCACCGTGATGATGTGATCGAAGTCACCCGCCTGCTCGCCTCGCTCGGTATCGATGTGCATCTGGTGGCGCCGATGGGGTCGTCGCCGTCCGCCATCGCCGGCATCGGCGAGGCCGATTTCAACGTGCTGATGTATCCCGAAACCGGCCATGAAGCGGCGCGCTGGCTGGAAAGGACCTTCGGCCAGAAGACCGTGCGCACCGTGCCGATCGGCGTCGGCGCGACTCGCGAATTCCTCGCCGAAGTCGCTGCTGTTGCCGGCGTGGCGCTGCCCGAGGATGGCGATTCGGGCCGCATGCCCTGGTGGTCCCGCTCCGTCGATTCGACCTATCTCACCAACAAGCGCGTCTTCATCTTCGGCGATGCCACCCATGCTGTCGCCGCCGCGCGCGTCGCCAGCGAGGAACTCGGTTTCCAGGTCGTCGGCCTCGGCTGCTACAATCGCGAATTCGCCCGCGACATCCGCACGGCGGCGGCGAAATATGGCGTCGAGCCGCTGATCACCGACGATTATCTCGCCGTCGAGGATGCGATCGCCGCCGCCCACCCGGAGCTGGTGCTCGGCACCCAGATGGAACGCCACATCGCGAAACGGCTACGCATTCCCTGCGCCGTCATCTCGGCGCCGGTGCATGTGCAGGATTTCCCGGCCCGCCACAGCCCGCAGATGGGCTTCGAAGGCGCCAATGTGATCTTCGACACCTGGGTGCATCCGCTGGTGATGGGCCTGGAAGAACATCTGCTGACGATGTTCCGCGACGATTTCGAATTTTCCGACGCCGCCGGGCCGAGCCATCTTGGTGCCGGCCATGCTTCCCCCCTCCCGCAGGCGGAAGGGGTCGGTGGGCCCGAGCGCGAGGACGTCGCCGCCGAGCCTGTCGTCGTCGCCGACTCGACCGGCTGGACCGCCGATGCCGAGAAGGAACTGAAGAAGATCCCGTTCTTCGTCCGCGGCAAGGCCAAGCGCAATACCGAGGCCTATGCCGCCGAACGCGGCCTCACCGCGATCACCATCGAGACGCTTTACGAAGCAAAGGCGCACCATGCGCGCTGACACGCCTCCCTCCCGCGGCGGCGGTGCCAATGGTGGTGGCGGCCCCCGGCTGCGCTTCGTCATCATCACGCTCGACAATCACCTGTCGGGCGCCATCGACCGTGCCCGGGAGCGTTTCGTCGCCGAACAGCCCGGCGTCACCATCGATTTCCACGCCGCCGCCGATTGGGAAGACGCGGCCAGGCTCGATGCCTGCCGCGCCGACATTGCGCGGGCCGACATCATCCTCGTCGCGATGCTGTTCCTCGAGGACCATATCCGCGCCATCCTGCCGGCGCTGAAGGCGCGGCGCGACGAATGCGACGCGCTCGTCGCCATCATGTCGGCCAAGGAAGTCGTGCAGCTGACGCGCATGGGCGACTACCGCATGGATGCGCCGCCCAAGGGCCCGCTCGGCTGGCTGAAGAAACTGCGCGGATCGTCGAAGGAAGGCGCGCCGAACAGCGGCGCCGCCCAGATGGCGGTGCTGCGCCGGCTGCCGAAGCTGCTGAAATATGTGCCCGGCACCGCGCAGGACGTGCGCGCCTGGTTCCTGACCCTGCAATATTGGCTGGCCGGCAGCGACGACAACGCCTTTGCCATGGTGCGCGCGCTGGTCGATCGCTACGCCAGCGGCCCGCGCGCCGCGCTGAAGGGCAAGCGCGCCGATCCGCCGCGCGAATATCCCGATCTCGGCCTCTATCACCCCGATTGCGCCGATCGCATCGTCACCCAGGTCTCGGCGCTGCCCAAGCGGCGCGCCGGTGCCGCCACCATCGGCGTGCTGCTGCTGCGCTCCTATGTCCTCGGCCGCGATGCCGGCCATTATGATGGCGTGATCCGGGCGCTGGAAGCGCGCGGCCTCAACGTCGTCCCGGCCTTTGCCGGCGGTCTCGATGCCCGGCCGGCGATCGAGGAATATTTCCTGAAAGACGGCAAGGCGACGGTCGATGTCGTCATCAACCTGACCGGTTTCAGCCTCGTTGGCGGCCCCGCCTATAACGACGCCAGGGCCGCGGAAGCGATCCTCGCCCGGCTCGATCGCCCCTATATCGCCGCGCACCCGGTCGAGTTCCAGTCGCTGCAGCAATGGGCGGCCAATCCGATGGGCCTGCTGCCGCTCGAATCGACGATCATGGTGGCGATCCCGGAACTCGACGGCGGCACCGTGCCGATGGTGTTCGGCGGCCGCTCCGACGGCAGTTCCTGCACCGGCTGCCAGCGCGCCTGCAACTGGTCGGCCGATGGCCCGGTCCGCGCCATGCGCGCCTGCGGCGAGCGTGCCGACATGCTGGCGGCGCGCGTCGCCAAGCTCGCCGCGCTGCGCCGCGCGCCCGTAGATGCCCGCAAGCTCGGCATCGTGCTGTTCAACTTCCCGCCCGGCGGCGGCGCCGCCGGCACGGCCCAGTTCCTGGCGGTGTTCGATTCGCTGCACGCGACGCTGCAGCGCCTCGCCGCCGAAGGCTATGATGTCGAGGTGCCGGCCGATGGCGACGCCGTCCGCCGCCGCATCCTCGAAGGCAATGCCGCCCGCCACGGCACCGAAGCCAATGTCCACGCCCGGGTCAGTGCCGACAGCATCGTCGCCCGCGAACGCTATCTGCCCGAGATCGAGGCGGCCTGGGGCCCGGCGCCCGGCAAGCTGCAGGCCGATGGCCAGTCGGTGTTCGTGCTTGGCGCCCAGTTCGGCAATGTCTTTGTCGGCATCCAGCCGGCACTGGGCATCGAAGGCGATCCGATGCGGCTGCTGTTCGAAGGCCGCTTCGCCCCGACGCACGCGTTCGCCGCCTTCTATCGCTGGCTGCGCGAGGATTTCGGCGCCCATGCCGTGCTGCATTTCGGCACCCATGGCAGCCTGGAATTCATGCCCGGCAAGCAGGTCGGCCTGTCGTCGCGCTGCTGGCCGGATCGCCTGATCGACGATCTGCCCAACATCTATCTCTATGCCGCCAACAATCCGTCGGAAGGCGTGCTCGCCAAGCGCCGCTCGGGCGCCACCCTGGTCAGCTATCTGACCCCGGCGCTGACCAATTCCGGCGTCTACAAGGGCCTTGCCGATCTGAAGGCGAGCGTCGAGCGCTGGCGCAGCGAAGCGCCGGGCAGCCTCGATCTGGCGCCGCTTGCCGAAATCATCGTCGAACAGGCCGCCGCGCTCGATCTCGACGGCAGCGACGTGCCGGCGCTGGCGGCGAAACTCTATGAAATCGAGCGCGAGCTGATCCCGCAGGGCCTGCATGTCGCCGGCCGCGCCGCGACGCGCGAAGAGCGGATCGACATGCTCGCCGCCACCGCCCAGTCGCGCGGTGAGACGATCACGATGGAAGCGATCGCCGGCCTCGTCGATGGCCGGCTGCGTGCCGATACGCCGCTGCTCAAGGATCTCGCCGCGCTCGATGCGGCGCTGGCCACCAATCATGAGCTCGACGGCCTCGTCCAGGCGCTGGGCGGCGGCTATGTCCGCCCGGTCTGCGGCGGCGATGTGTTGCGGGCGCCGGAAATCCTGCCGACCGGCCGCAACATCCATGGCTTTGATCCCTTCAAGCTGCCCAGCGCCTTCGCCGTGAAGGACGGCGCCGCCCAGGCGCAGCGGCTGGTCGAGCGCAGCCTCGCCGATACCGGCGTCATTCCCGAAACCGTCGCCATGGTGCTGTGGGGCACCGACAATCTGAAGAGCGAGGGCGCCCAGCTCGCCCAGGCGCTGGCGCTGATCGGCGCCCGGCCGCGCTTCGACAGCTACAACCGCCTCGCCGGCGCCGAGCTGATCCCGCTTGCCGAGCTCGGCCGCCCGCGCATCGATGTCGTCGTCACGCTTTCGGGCGTGTTCCGGGACTTGCTCCCCCTACAGACCCGGATGCTGGCGGAGGCGGCGCTGCTGGCGTCGCAGGCCGACGAGCCGACGACCCATAACTTCGTCCGCAAGCACAGCCTGCAGCATTGCGCCGAAAATGGCGTCGATCTCGAAACCGGCGCGCTGCGGGTCTTCTCCAATGCCGAAGGGGCCTATGGCGCCAACGTCAATCTGATCATCGACAGCTCAGGCTGGACCGATCCCGACGAGCTCGCCGACAGCTTCGAGCGCCAGAAGGGCTATGCCTATGGCGTCAAGGGCCCGCCGGTGCGCCAGGCATCGATCCTGCAATCGGCATTGAAGACCGTCGATTGCACCTATCAGAACCTCGAAAGCGTCGAGCTCGGCATCACCGCCATCGACCAATATGTCGATGGCCTGGGCGGCGTCAGCCGCGCCGTCACCCGCGCCCGCGGCAGCGCGGCGCCGGTCTATATCGGTGACCAGACGCAAGGCTCGGGCAAAGTGCGCAGCCTCAACGAGCAGGTGGCGCTCGAAACCCGCACCCGCATCCTCAACCCGGTGTGGACCGAAGGCCTGCTGAAGAACGGCTATGAGGGCGTCCGCCAGATCGAAGCGGCGGTCACCTCGACGATGGGCTGGTCGGCGACGACCGGCGAAGTCGATGCCTGGGTCTATGCCCGCATCTCCGAAACCTATGTTCTGGATGAGGAAATGCGCCGGCGCATCGCGGGCATGAACCCGCGCGCTGCCGCCAAGATGGCCAATCGCCTGATCGAGGCATCCACTCGCAACTATTGGCAGCCGGACGCCGCGACCCTGGCGGCGCTGCATGCTGCCGCCGATGAAATCGAAGACGCGCTGGAAGGCGTGCCCCCGCAAACCACGACTCCGCAAAATCAGGCGGCATGAGGAACGACGACATGGCTCTGCTCGATCCCCCCATCGCTCCCCCGCTCGACGGCGAAGGCAGCGTCCAGTTCAAGCCCGATCCGGCGCTGCGCATCGGCAATGCCAAGGTCTTCGCCGTCTATGGCAAGGGCGGCATCGGCAAGTCGACGACCTCGTCGAACCTGTCCGCGGCCTTCTCGCTGCTCGGCCAGCGCGTGCTGCAGATCGGCTGCGATCCCAAGCATGACAGCACCTTCACTCTGACCAAGAAGTTGATGCCGACGGTGATCGACGTCCTCGAAACGGTGGAATTCCACCATGAGGAGCTGCGGCCCGAGGATTACATGTTCGAAGGCTTCAACGGCGTCATGTGCGTCGAAGCCGGTGGCCCGCCGGCCGGCACCGGCTGCGGCGGCTATGTCGTCGGCCAGACCGTCAAGCTGTTGAAGCAGCATCACCTGCTCGAAGAGACCGATGTCGTCATCTTCGACGTGCTCGGCGATGTCGTCTGCGGCGGTTTTGCAGCGCCCCTGCAGCATGCCGAGCGCGCCATCGTCGTCACGGCGAACGATTTCGACAGCATTTTCGCGATGAACCGCATCATGGCCGCCATCAAGGCCAAGTCGAAGAATTACGAAGTCCGCCTCGCCGGCTGCATCGCCAACCGTTCGGCGGCGACCGACGAAGTCGATCGCTTCTGCGAGGCGACCGGCATCGAACGGCTGGCGCATCTGCCCGATCTCGACGCCATCCGCCGCTCGCGCCTGAAGAAGTGCACCATCTTCGAAATGGACGAGACGCCGGAAATCGTCGCCGCCCAGAACGAATACAAGCGGCTGGCGGCGCTGCTCTGGGCCGGCACCCGCCCGCTCGAAGCCCGGCCGATGAAGGACCGTGACATCTTCGAATTCCTCGGCTTCGAGTGAAGGTCGATCTCGCCTCGGACGGCCTCGGGCCGCCGCCGCGCTGGGATGATACCCGCGCGCGGCTGGAGGATTATTTCGACCGCACGGCGTTCGATGCCTGGGCGGCGCTGACCAGCGATGCGCCGGTCAGCAAGATCCGCGCCACGGTGCGCGCCGGGCGCGACGAGATGCGCTCGACGCTGCTGTCCTGGCTGCCCGCCGATCTCTCCGGCCGGCGCATCCTCGATGCCGGCTGCGGCACCGGCGCGCTGGCGGTGGAAGCCGCCCGCCGCGGCGCCGAGGTCGTCGGCATCGATGTCTCGCCGCAGCTGATCTCGATCGCCTGCGAACGCGCCCCGGCCGATGTCCGTGGCCGGGTGCAGTTCCTCAGCGGCGACATGCTCGACGCCCGCCTCGGGCATTTCGACCATGTCGTGTCGATGGACGTGCTCATTCACTATCGCACCGAGCAGATCGCCGCCGCGGTCGCTGGCCTGGCGGCGCGCACCCGCCACAGCATCGTCTTCACCTTCGCGCCCGGCACGCCGCTGCTGCGCACTGCCCGTGCCGTCGGCCGGCTGTTCCCGCAAAGCGACCGGGCGCCGACGATCATCCCGGTCGGCCGGCGCGCGCTGCACAAGCGCCTTGCCAGCGATATCGCCGGCGCGCGGCTTGGCCGCGATACCCGCGTGTCGCGCGGTTTCTACACCAGCCAGGCGCAGGAGGTGCTGCTCGGATGACGCGCGGCGCCGGCCTGTGGCTGAAGCTGGGGACGAAGTTCCTGCCGTTCGCCGATGCGGCGAGCCCGGAACTGACGCTGCCGCGGCTGCTGCGCCTGTCGCTGTTCCAGGTCTCGGTCGGCCTCGCCATGGTGCTGCTCAACGCCACGCTCAATCGCGTGATGATTGTCGAGCTCGGCATTTCGGCGACCGTGGTGGCCGTGCTGGTGGCGCTGCCGCTGCTGTTCGCGCCGCTGCGCGCCATGATCGGCCACCGGTCGGACAACCACCGCTCGGTGCTCGGCTGGAGGCGCGTCCCCTATCTCTGGGCCGGCACGATGCTCAGCTTCGCCGGCTTCGCGATCATGCCGTTCGCGCTGCTGGTGATGACCGGCAATGGCGACACCGGCGATGCGCTGCTCGGCAACGTCTTCGGCGCGGTCGCCTTCCTGATGGTTGGCGCCGGAATCGCCATCACCCAGACCGCCGGCCTCGCCCTGGCGAACGATCTGGCGCCGGCCGAGACCCGGCCGCGCGTCGTCTCGTTGCTCTATGTCATGCTGCTTGTCGGCATGCTGGTCTCGTCCCTGGTGCTGGGGCGGCTGCTCACCGATTTCAGCGAGACCCAGCTGGTGCAGGTCATCCAGGGCGTCGGGCTGGTAACGCTCGTCCTCAACATGATCGCGCTGTGGAAGCAGGAGGGCCGGCAGCCCGGCCGGCGCGCGCCGCAAGCTGAGGATTTCGCGCTGCGCTGGTCGGCCTTTGCCGCCGTGCCGCGCACCCGTCGCCTGCTTGTTGCCGTCGGCCTCGGCGCCGCCGGCTTCGGCATGCAGGATATCCTGCTGGAACCCTATGGCGGCCAGGTGCTCGGGCTGGCGGTCGGCGAGACGACGATGCTGACGGCGCTGTCGTCGGCCGGCACGCTCGCCGGGCTGGCGCTGGCGGCGCGCGCGCTCGGCCGCGGCATCGATCCGGCCTGGCTGGCGGCGATGGGCGCGCTGGCCGGCATCGGCGCCTTCGCGCTTGTCGTGCTCTCGGCGCCGTTCGCCTCGGTGCCGCTGTTCTGCACTGGCGCCACCATCATCGGTTTCGGCAACGGTCTGTTCGCGGTGGCGACGCTCACCGCCGCGATGGCGCTCGGCGACAATGGCAGCGGTAGCGCCTCCGGCCTGGCGCTCGGCGCCTGGGGCGCGGTCCAGGCCTCGGCGGCGGGCCTCGGCATCCTGGTGGCCGGCAGCATCCGCGACGGTATCGGCGGTCTCGCCATGTCGGGTGCGCTCGGCGCCGGGCTGGCGTCGCCGGCGACCGGCTACAGCCTCGTCTGGCACCTCGAGATCCTGGCGCTGTTTGCAAGTCTCATCGCTCTTGGCCCGCTGGCGCGGCGGACCGGGGCCCAACGGTTGCGCGCCTTCGGCCTTCAACAATTCCCAACCTGACGGGAGAACAGCATGTCCAACGTGATCATCGTGGGAGGGCTCGACGTCGCGGAGCTGGCGTTCTACGCCTTCTTCCTCTTCTTCCTCGGCCTCGTCGTCTACCTGCGCCGCGAGGATCGCCGCGAAGGCTATCCGCTGGAAAACGACATCACCGGGGAAGCCGAATGGGCCGATGCCGGCATCCTGCTGACCGCGCCGTCGAAAAGCTTCAAGCTGCCGTTCGACCGCGGCACCGTCTCGACGCCGACCATCGGCCGTGAGCCGCTGCCGGTGAATGTCTCGGCGCGCGTCCATTCCGGCACGCCGTTCGAACCGCTCGGCAACCCGCTGACCTCGGGCGTCGGCCCGGCCAGCTGGGCGCCCCGCAGCGATCGTCCCGATGTCGATCAGTTCAACCGGCCGCGCATCGTGCCGGCCCGTCTCGACGAACATCTGTTCGTGTCGCCGGGCGATACCGATCCGCGCGGCCTGCCGGTGATCGGCCTCGATGATGTGATCGCCGGTACCGTCAAGGACCTGTGGGTCGATCGTTCCGAAAGCGTCGTCCGCTATCTCGAAGTCGAGCTGACCGCGGGTGGCACCGTGCTCGTCCCGATGCCGGTCTGCGAAATCCGCCGCCGCCGGGTGCTGATCGATGCCGTCACCGGTGCCCAGATCGCCGGCTCGCCGGTAACCGCTTCGCCGGACCAGATCACCCTGCTCGAGGAAGAGAAGATCCAGGCCTATTTCGGCGCCGGCTATCTCTGGGCCACCGCCGCCCGTTCGGAGCCGCTTCTGTGATCCACGAATATGAATGGGAGCCGGTGCGCGGCCTGCCGGAACGGCTGCCGAACGGCGAGGAAATCATCTGGCAGGCCTCGCCGGACTGGCGCGCCGTTGCCAGCTCGGTGCTGCACATCCGCTGGGTCGCGGCCTGGTTCGTCGGTGTCGCCTGCTTCGCCTTTGTCTCGGGCGGCACCGGTCTGACCGGCGCGCTGGTGACGCTGGCGGTCGGCCTGCTCGGCTGCGGTGTCATCGCCGGCCTCGCCTGGGCGCAGGCGCGCACGACGGTCTACACGCTGACCGGCCGGCGGCTGGTGCTGCGCTTCGGCGTCGCGCTGACCAAATGCGTCAACCTGCCGCTCGCCATGGTTGCCAGCGCCGATGCCAAGCCGGCCGGCAGCCGTCACCATGACGTGGCGCTGACCACCACCGAGCGTTTCCCGCTCGCCTATATGCAGATGTGGCCGCATGTCCGCCCCGGCAAGTTCGCCAAGCCGGTGCCGATGCTGCGCGGCATCGACAGCGAGGCGCTGACCTTGCTCGCCAAGGCGCTGGCGGCGGCCGGGCCGCTGCGTCGCGCGTCCGTTGAAGCGGCGCCGTCGCTGTCGACCGCGCCGCCGCAGTCCGTGGCGATCGGGGTGGCGGCATGACCGACTTTCGCGGCGAAACCTTTCCGCGCGGCGCCCTGATCGGCGGTGGCGCGGTGCTGGTCTTCACCATGGCGCTGGTGTTCGGCACCCGCGCCGGGGTGCTGCCGGCGCGGCCGACGGCGCCCGAAGCCCGGGCCGCGGCGGCGGTGACCGCCGTCGCGACGCGGGAGCTGCGCTTCGCCGATCGCGCCGATGGCGCCCTGCTGGTCTTTGACAAGGGCACCGCCGCACCGGCGCTGATCCTCGAGCCGGGCTCGAACAGCGGCTTCATCCGCGGCGTCATGCGCGGCCTGATGCGCGAACGGAAACTGCACGAGGCACCGCGCGACGCCGCGCTGACGCTGACGCAATGGACCGATGGCGCGCTGACCCTGCAGGATCAGGCGACCGGCCGGACCATCGAGCTCGGCAGTTTCGGCACGACCAACCGCGCCAGCTTCGCCCAGTTGCTCGCCGATCGCGCGCAGCGGGCCGAGCGCCCCGCCACCGGCACCGCCGCCACCACGAAGGGTGCCGCCTGATGCGCCTGTTCGGTCGCGAGACGCTGGAAACCGGCTGCACCATCGCCGTCGAACATACGGCGGACTGGCTGCATGCCCATGTCGAGCTTGACGGCGATATCGCCATCGGCCCCGGCGACCAGGTCCGCGTCCATGGCGATCCGGTGCGGCTGCCGTTCGGCGAAGCGCTCACCCTGCGCCGCCGCGCCACGGTCTCGCGCGCCGGGCTGGTGGCGCGCTGGTGGACCAAGCTGCGCGCCAATCTCGAACTGACCGAACTTTACGAAATCACCTTCAGCTCGGAGCGGCCGCGATGAACGCCCATACCCCGATCGCCAAAGCCGGCGAGATCACCCGCGAAGACGCGATGGCGATCGCCACCCAGGACACGGTGCTGTCCCCGCGCTTCTACACGACCGATTTCGCCGCGATGGACCGGATCGACGTGACGCCGGTGCGCGCCGAATGGGACGCGCTGATCGCCGAAATGGTCGCCGACCCCAACAAGCGCCACTTCAAGCGGACGCCGGAATTCGATGGCGCCATCGAAGGCCTGGACCCGGAACTGAAGGCCGAATTCATCGATTTCCTGGTCTCGTCGATGACCTCGGAATTCTCGGGCTGCATCCTCTACGCCGAAATCGCCAAGCGGGTAACCAACCCCGACGCCAAGCAATTGTTCAAGCTGCTGGCCCGCGATGAATCGCGCCATGCCGGCTTCATCAACGACAGTTTGAAGGATGCCGGTATCGGCATCGACCTCGGCTTCCTCACCAAGTCCAAAAAATACACCTATTTCCGGCCGAAGTTCATCTATTACGCCACCTATCTATCCGAAAAGATCGGTTATGCGCGCTACATCGTCATCTATCGCCACCTCGCGGCGCATCCGGAACTGCGTTTCCACCCGATCTTCAAATGGTTCGAACAATGGTGCAACGACGAGTTCCGCCACGGCGAAGCCTTT
>JAIXZK010000122.1 GCA_027489695.1 Sphingomonadales bacterium | reverse complement strand
CGGGCAAGCGCCGGATCGTCGAGCTCGGCACCCATCACTATCTTCAACCGTGAAAGTTGTTCGGGGCGAAGGCTGGCGGCTTTGGCGACCGCTGCGACGCGCCGATGGAGCTCGGCGCGATCATCCTCGGCCGTGAACACGATCGCCCCGCCGGGCGATGCCCTGCGCCCTAAGACTTGCCCGCCGGCCGAAACAGCCGCCGCGAGCTGCAATGCGAGTGTCGTTTTGCCTGCGCCGCCATCGCCGACGAGCAGCGTCACCGTCCCGGCGGGGACAAGCCGGTCGATCGCCCACTCGCGCGCCGGAGGCGGCCGGCTCACGAGCTCGCTCGCCGTCACGACGGGAAGCGGCATCGTGCTCACCGACCCGATGTAGCGAAGGCTTCGACCTCACTTCGGCTGAGACGCGTCGCGCGACCGATCTTTAGCGGTCGCAGCTTGCCGCTTCGGATCAAGCCATAGACGGCCGAACGGCTGCATGAAAGCAGCTGCCCGGTCTCCTTGATATCGATAAGTAAGGACTTTTGGATTTCAGACATAGTTCGCCTCGATTTGAGTTGCAAGCACCGCAATCATCATCGAGGCGACCCGTCAAAGGCCTTGCCTTACCATCTGAATACTCTGGAAAACTTCCGCAGTCAATACACTTGTTACACCACACCTGACCGCATTCAGATACAATTTCCAACTGTGGGCAAGTACTTGAAAGATATAGGGGTTGGATTTCTAGTTACTTGCGCGCGGCGCAGCGAGCTCATTCGCGCGCCCGCTCGCCCAAGACACCAGCCTGTGCAAAACCATGGCGCTGCGACGCGCCGCGCGCCGTCACGCGCGTGATCGACAGCGTGACGGAAGCGCCGACAAATGTTGGTACATTTGTTGGTATCGACGAAATCGTTATCATAAAAAAGTTATTATTATCATTGGTTTATATAATTTATGCGGTTCCGGGCGTGGCCTCCAAATCAACGTTTTTGGACGTTTTTCATCGTCCTTAGAAGTTCAAAAAACCCCTTATAAATCAATACTTAGGCGTGTTTCGGTGTTTTTCACCGTCTCTTGCCGTGCGCTTGCAGCTAGACGATTTGTTGGTATCCTTGTTGGTACATCGTCGATACCAACAACTCCGATACCAACACAGGGTTCGAAATGGCATTGACAGACACCGCCATCAGAGCGCTCAAGCCGACCGGGAAACTGCAAAAAATCAGCGATAGCGGCGGCCTTCAACTTTGGGTCATGCCGACCGGTGCGCGCCTGTGGCGCTACGCCTACCGATACAGCGGTAGCCAGAAGGTCCTTGCGATTGGACCTTACCCGACGATCACCCTTGCCGAGGCGCGGAAGCGGCGCGACGATGCAAAGGCACTCCTGCTCGCAGGTACCGACCCGAGCGCGGCACGTCGGGTCGAGAAGCTCACGCGCGAGCTTTCGAGCGCCGTCACCCTCGCGAGCGTTGCGGCCGAGCTTCTTGAGAAGAAGGAGCGCGAGGGACTCGCCGCAACAACCCTCACCCGCATTCGCTCGCAGCTCACGCACGTCAGTTCCGACCTCGCGAAGCGCCCCATAGCCGAGATAAGCGCACCCGAAATCCTCGCTTCGCTTCGGAAGATTGAGGCTCGTGGCAAGTTCGAGACTGCGACCCGAACGAAAGAACTCCTCGGCGCAATCTTCCGGTTCGGCATGGCGACCGGACGCTGTGCAACCGATCCGACAATCGCGCTCAAGGGCGCGTTGACATCTCACCGGGTGCGGCATCGCGCCGCAATCACCGACGCGGCCGCGTTCGGCGCGCTCCTTCGCGCAATCGACGGTTACGAAGGCCAACCGACGACGCGGGCAGCGTTGCAGCTCTTGGCGCTCACCTTCGTGCGTCCGGGCGAATTGCGGCTTGCCGCGTGGTCCGAATTCGACCTTGAGGGGAGCATATGGCGCATCCCGGCCGGCCGCATGAAAATGCGCCGGCCGCATGAGGTTCCTCTTGCTCAACAGGCGCTGAAAATCCTGCGCGAATTGCATGACCTCACTGGTGGCGGGCCGCTTCTGTTTCCCGGCAATCGCAGCGCGAAGCGCCCGATCAGTGAGAACACACTAAATGCCGCGCTCCGCCGGATAGGGTTCACGCGCGACGAAATGACCAGCCACGGCTTTCGCGCGGCGGCCTCGACGCTATTGAACGAGACCGGGAAATTCAGTTCCGATGCGATAGAGCGAGCGCTTGCCCATCAAGACCCTGATGAAGTTCGGCGCGCCTATGCGCGCGGGACCTTCTTTGACGAGCGTGTCGCGATGGCGCGATGGTGGGCGGATTACCTCGATCAGCTTCGCGAAGGCGGTAAGGTCATCAGCATGGCGACAAAGCGAGCCCGGACCGCCACCTAAACGTCATCAAGGATGGCATCGATCAAGCCCGGCTCGCGCCCGAGGATCGCCAGCAACCGAACCACGACGGCGCGGGCGCTTATGCCCCGCGCCTTGCCGGCGGCCGTCAGAGCTGTCCCGATCGCCGGTGGCAAGAATACCGTCGTCGAGGTCGGCTGCGAGCCCGGCGGCTTGCGGGCGATCTTGCGGTGGCGGCTCTTGCGCGGCCGGCATCGGCGGCGCGGTGCGGTTTCCTCAGTCATATACCCGCCAATCAATTTGGGGTTTAAACCGATGAAGGACGAGCGCATGGTGCGCCCGCCCGTCGCGGCGCTGACAAGGACCACGGTGCGTCCGTCAGGCTTGTCCGACGCCGAGCCGAGCGGCTTGCAGTCGCGCAGAGCCGTAGCCGGGCACGTTTGCGACCGGAACAAGCGACGTTTCCGCGACAAGCGACACGCGAAGCCCGGTCGCTGTCCCAATCGCGGCCCGCTCCTCGACAAGTTTGATGGCGTCGGGAGGCCGGCCGGCGGACCTGAGCGCATCGCGCGCTTCGATCACCTGCCTGTCGGCGGCGATTGCCTCATTCAACAGCTCGACAAGCGCCGCCGCGTGTCGTGCATAGTCGCGGTGGAGCCGCCGAGCGATCGCCTCGGCGCGGGCGTCCGCCGACGACACGATGGTGCCTAACACAGCGTCGGCCTCGCGCCGCGCGGTCTCGGCGACCTGTCGATCAAGCTCTTCACGAGCGGCGCGCGCGCGGTCGAGGTCGCGCCGAGCGCGCGCAAGCCGCGCCTCGATCACTTCGATCTCGCGATCAGTCAAGGTCAGAAGCCCGCGCGACCGCTCGACATCGGCGGCATCCGCCAACGCCCGAAGCGCGGGAATTTGCCCCTCGATTTCGGCAAGTTTCTCACGAAGCGCGGCAGAAGTTTCGGCCGGTTTGCGAAGTAAATCCAGAATACTCATGGCAGTTCCTCGATTAGATTGACGTTAACTCCGTTCATTTCGAGCCGTAAAGAGCCGGGACGAAAGTATTTCGTAGCGATTTCCTCGATCTCGTCGCCGAGTAAGGCCCCCTTTTCGACGAGAAGGTCGGCAAGACTTTCGACGGCGCGCCAGACGGCCGGCTTGCGCATGATCTCCAGCGCGGCATTCTCGATCGCGCGGATTACGCCCGACACCTGCTCGCGCGCGACATTCGCAGCCACGACCCGCGCCACGGCGCAGGCGTCGCAGTGACCAGCGCTGCCAGCATCAAGGCGCGCGACGGTCTTGGCGATCTCGGCGTCGGTCGACGACCGGCTATGGCGATCGGCCCATCGCTGGCCCGCCGGGCCGCCGGCGATCCAGACGGCGTGATGGAGCCAGTGGGCTGAGGAGCTGTCGACAAATGCTTGAGGCTGGCCGGTCCCGCGCACCAGAAGAACGACATTGCCCGGCACGGCGAGTGCGGCGATACAATGAGCCAGCTCATGGATCGCCACGCCTCTATCGACGCTCGACACGTCAGCTTTACGGGTTAGCAGCGGTGCGCCGTAGTAAACATCGGGCAGCGCGCCCGCGAAAACGACGCGGCGCTCGCGCGCGTCGGCGGCTCGGCAACAGGCAAAAAATGTCACGCTGCGCTCGCTCATGGACGGTTAACCTCGATCGCCGCTATCGCGGCCGCGAGCCGCCGCGTCGCCTCGGCGGTAACAACCTTCGCGCGTTGATGGAGCACCATGTCGCGGCCTGCGATCTCACCCGGCAGCGCTGCAAAGGCCTTGTCGACCGCGACGGCGAGCTCGACTAGAAGACGACACACGGCTTGCCGTTCGATAAGATCGCCGGCGCGAGTTCGAGCCTCCACTTCGGCAAGTTTGGCAGCCGCCTCGATGCGAACAACCTCGGCCGCCGCTACTTGCTCGGCGGTCCGGTCGCGCCGCGCATCGGCGAGCGCGGCGGCCACGACGGCCGCAAGCGGCCACTTCCCGGAACGCGTCGAGGCGATTTTATGGCAATCAATGAGTTTTCGAACTTTCGTTGGCGTCGAGTTTAGGACGCGCGCGAGGTCGGAAACATCGCCGTCGGGCGGCAGATCGGTCATTTTTTCTCTCCGTGATAGCCGGTGCCGCGAAGCTCGGCGGCTCGCTTCGCGGCAGCGCCGGCGAGCTCCGTCCGGATCGCGTCGCAGACATCTTCGATCTTCCGCCGGGCGCGCGGATCGTTCCGCGCTGCACGCGCCGGGAGCGCCGTCAGCCCTGCAACAATGATCCCGCAAATCTCATCGACGACGGCGATGTGTTCATCGATGTCGATCACCTTACCCTCGGCTTCGAGCGCCTGAAGCTCGAAAACTCGCGCCCGCGCGGCCTCACGGCGCGCCTTCGCGGCCGACAAGGCGTCGCCATCGTGGGCGAGCTTGGCGGCCTCGATCACGGCGCGAATGACCGGCGCGACGGGCACCAGACCCCGCTTTCCGCTCGCGATGTTGTGCTCGACGCATATCTGCCGGACGCGTCGAGGGGTCAGGCTAACTAACCGTGCGACGTCATCGGGTCGCGCATCATCCGGGATGGAGGGGGCCTCAGTCATGTCAAATCACGGCTCGCGTTGGAAATGGAAACGGCATTTCGCCGACCGGAAAAACGCTGAAAACGAGCGCGGCTGCGCGCCCGCACCGTAGGGGGTGGCCGGGAAGGACCCGCGACCGGGGGGGCGTGGAGTGCCCCCCGCCCGCGCCGAGAGAGCCGCTCACTCCCTCGGCGCGCCGCCGGTCGATCACCAGACGGGCCGCCGCGCCCCTCTGCGCGGCGGCGGATCGTGTAGCCGGGCCGATCTCGTTCCCCCGTGACGGCGAGCGCGCGGCGTGCGCTTGAGGCCCCGCCTGCGCGCGCGGCTCAGCAATGGAGGGCGAGCACATCGGCGGTCTCGTCGTCGATTTCGGGTTCGGCAGGTTCAGGATCTTCGAGAGGAACGGGTCGGTCGGGTTCCAACCCGATCCGACTACGTTCGATCGTAGGGGGTATAAGGGGGATCGAACGAACAGAGGGATCGAAGGCGATCGAAGGCGATCGAAGGGCCGATGTAAGGGGCGATTGAAGGTCGAACGGACGACGATCGCCGGCTTCCGCGACGACCAATTCGGCGCGCTGTCGGGATCGTGGCCCTGACTTCTCTGCCCGAATTACGCCGGAGGCGAGAAGGTCTCGCATGGCGGCTTCGAGCACCTCTTTCGTGAGGCCCCTCGCCTCGTGCTCCCTTGCCGCGATTGTCGGCAAGAAGTTGCGCCCGTGCGACGGCGACAGCGTCCGGCCCATCGAAGTTAAGCGCGTCAAGACGGCAAGAAGTGCACCCCTCGCCCGCGCGAGCTCGCCGGCGCGCTCGGCGTCGGTCGGCTCGGAGACGTGCTCGAAGACGCCTTCACGCCACCTGAGGAAAATCGGGTCGCCGAGCGGCGCAAGGTTGGATTTCGTCACCCGCAGCTTGCGCGTGTCGGGGTCGGCGGTGACGCGTTCCATAAAAAGGCGATGCCGCACCGCTCCGCCCCACGCTGTCGAGCCGGAGCGGCCGGTGCCATCGGCCGCTCCGCTTATGCTCGGGTGGCCGAGAAGGATAACCGCCGAGCCCGATCGCTGCGCGACGCGGCGGATTTGACCCACGAACCGTGCGACTTGCTTTCGGTTGTTCTCGTCGGCCTGAAAAACCTCGCTCAACGGATCGACCACGATCAACGACGGGTTGTCGACAGCGATCTGATCGAGCAGCGACGCGTACAGGGGGGTCCATTCGAGCTCATTGCGGTTGCCCTCACGGGCAAGCGCCGGATCGTCGAGCTCGGCACCCATCACTATCTTCAACCGTGAAAGTTGTTCGGGGCGAAGGCTGGCGGCTTTGGCGACCGCTGCGACGCGCCGATGGAGCTCGGCGCG
>JAIXZK010000363.1 GCA_027489695.1 Sphingomonadales bacterium | reverse complement strand
TCGCCTCGCCGAACAATGGCGGCTGCTGCACGGCCTGACCCGCGTCGCGCCGGAACGCGATGAGTCGGCCGGCCTGCGCCACGAACGCTGGCGCGGGGCCGATGGCGAAGTGCGCGTCGAACGCGTGACGATTCCCGGCCTTGGCCACGGCACCCCCATCGACGGCGGCGAAAGCCAGGCGGCGCCGTTCATGCTTGACGTCGGCATCTCCTCGTCGCGCGCGATCGCCGAGTTCATGGGCCTGGCACCGGCGGGCGCCGGCCGCCGCACGTCGCGCCGGCCTTCGCCGCGGGTGTCGGTGCCTTCGGGAATCGCCGCGACGATCGAGCAGGCGCTGCGAGCGGCGGGGTTGAAGCGGTAGGTTTGAAGAGGGCCTCCGGCGGCTGGGGCCTGAGGCCCCAGACCCCCAATTGTATGTTTCCGCCTCTAAAGGCGGAGGGAAGCCCCCTGTTGGGGCTGGTGGCCCGATTGTCCTGACTTCTCAACCGCACCTGCAGGAAGCTGCCCTCTCTTGCCTTCATGCGAATACGCCAGCACGCTGATGCGATGCCGCCGCTGATTCTTGTCTTGCTTGTGTTTGCTGGCGCAATCGCGCTGCTTTCAGCTCTACTCGCGGCCATGGTCCGACATTTCACGAAGCGCCGTGGCCTCTCGATACTGGTTGGCGGGCTTGCGCTCCCGATGCTGCTCCTGGCGTCCACATTTTACATGATGGCGGCGATGGAAGCCGATGATCCGGCCCCGGGCAATGTCATCCTGGGCACATTGGCCGCGCTTGCCGTGATGATCCCGGTCGGTCTGCTGGCAAGCCTTTTCACTGTCAGATGGCTTTCGGGGCATCGTCCGCAGCAGGGCAACCAGAACCCGCAATAGGATGGCGCAAAATGGGGATCCGGGGCCTCAGGCCCCAGCCGCCGAAGGCCCCTTTCCGCCCCGCAACAACCGCCCGATTGCGCCGACGCCAGCGCAAGCCCACATAGAGCCCATGCAGTCCTTCCACAGTGCCTCGACGCCGCCTGCGGGCAAGGCGGATTTCGCTACCTTGCGTCGCTTCCTGCCCTATCTGTGGCCGAAGGCGGAGCCGGCGCTGCGCGTGCGGGTGACGGTGGCGCTGGTGCTGGTGCTGGTGGCCAAGGCGACCAATCTGATCATGCCGTTTGCCTACAAGGGCGTCATCGATGCGATGGCGGCGCGGAGCGGCCTGGGCGAGGCGGCCTGGCTCGGCATCGGGCTGGTGCTGGCCTATGCCGGGGCGCGCTTTGGCGGGGTGTTGTTCGACAATCTGCGCAATGCGATTTTCGAAAGCGTCGGCCAGCATGCAGCGCGGCGGCTGGCGCAGGATGTCTTTGCCCATATCCACCGCCTGTCGCTGCGCTTTCACCTCGAACGCCGCACCGGCAGCCTGACCCGTATCGTCGAGCGCGGCACCAAGAGCATCGACACGATGCTCTATTTCATCCTGTTCAACATCTTCCCGACGATCTTCGAACTGGCCGCGGTCTGCGTCATTTTCTGGCTGAAGCTGGGGCCGGCGATGGTCGGCGCCGTGCTGGTGATGGTGGCGCTCTACATCGTCTTCACCCAGAAGGTCACCGACTGGCGCGCCAAGCTGCGCCGCGAGATGGTGGACAGCGACAACAAGGTGACGGCGCGCGCTGTCGATTCGCTGCTGAACTATGAAACAGTCAAATATTTCAACGCCGAAGCGCATGAGAACCGCAATTACGAGCGCGCCCAGCTGCGTTACGCCAATGCCGCGATCAAGAGCGAGGTGTCGCTGTCCTGGCTCAACATCGGCCAGTCGCTGATCACCAACCTGCTGATGGCCGGCGCCATGGCGTACACCGTATGGGGCTGGTCACGCGGCCAGTTCACCGTCGGCGATGTCGTGCTGGTCAATACGCTGCTGGCGCAGCTGTTCCGGCCATTGGACATGCTCGGCATGGTCTATCGCGAGATCAAGCAGGGCCTGATCGACATGGAATCGATGTTCGGCCTTATCGATACGCCGGCCGAAATCGCCGATGCGCCGGGCGCGCCGGCGCTGCGGGTGACGGGCGGCCATGTGCGCTTCGACCATGTCGATTTCGCCTATGAATCGCGGCGGCAGATCCTCCACGATGTCAGCTTCGAAATCCGGCCCGGGCAGAAGCTGGCGGTGGTCGGGCACTCTGGCGCCGGCAAATCGACACTGAGCCGCATCCTCTACCGCTTCTACGACATCCGCGGCGGCGCGGTGACCATCGATGGCCAGGACATCCGCGCCGTCACGCAGGAATCGCTGCGCCGCGCCATCGGTATCGTCCCCCAGGACACCGTGCTGTTCAACGAATCGATCGGCTACAACATCGCCTATGGCCGCCCGGAAGCCACCCAGGCCGAAATCGAGGCAGCGGCGCGCGGCGCTGCCATCCACGACTTCATCCTCTCGCTGCCCGATGGTTACGACACCCAGGTCGGCGAACGCGGCCTGAAACTCTCCGGCGGCGAGAAGCAGCGCGTCGCCATCGCCCGCACCATCCTCAAGAATCCCGCCATATTGATCCTCGATGAAGCCACTTCGGCGCTCGATTCGGCGACCGAAGCCGATATCCAGGAAGCCCTTGGCCTCGTCTCGCGCGAACGCACCACGCTGGTCATCGCCCACCGCCTCTCCACCATCACCGACGCCGACGAAATCCTGGTAATGGGCGCCGGCCGCATCCTCGAACGCGGCCGCCACGAAGCGCTGCTGGCACGCGGCGGCGCCTATGCCGAGATGTGGGCGCTGCAGCAGGCGGAAGCGGAAGAGGCATTGGCGGCGGAGTAGCGGGAAGGAAGTATTGCCTCCGGCCAGTCCAAGTTCGGCCAGCAGCGCTCGGCGCGCCGCCCAGGCCAT
>JAIXZK010000396.1 GCA_027489695.1 Sphingomonadales bacterium | reverse complement strand
GGTTGACGTTAACGTTAAGGCGGGTTGGTGACGGTCGCAAGACAGGAAGGAGGCCTCCGGCGGCTGGGGCCTTGGGCCCCAGACCCCATTTTGTTGGTTCGTCCCGCGAAAGCCGTTGTTGTCATACGGGAAAATCGAAATGGGGTCTGGGGCCTCAGGCCCCAGCCGCCGGAGGCCCTGTTTCTTTGACCAGCCGAAACCCCGCCAGATAATCATAATCCCCCCGGCACGCGGCAGCTATCGCCGCAGCCTCGCCATCGAGCGAAGGCGCCGGCCCTTCTGGCGGCCCGAAACCGGTCGAAGCCTCGACGGCGCCGTACCAATGCGCCGCCCAGATGCCGTCCGTCGCGCGGCGCCCTGGCGGCCAGGCCAGCATCGCCGGGTCGAACGCGATGCCGAGCGCGGTGCACAGCGCGGCGAGGGTGGCGGCGGGATCGCGCAGAATATCCGCGGCATCGACGACCGGCGGCGCCTGGCCGAGGCGATCGGCCTCGCGGTCGAAATAGGTGCGCAGCGTGGCATAGCCCAGATGTTCCGGCCGCACCGCGACGCGCTTGGCGGCATAGGAGGCGACGACCCGCTCCGGCGCGCGGATCAGGAAGGTGTGGGCATGGTGGGGCAGGTCGGCGATGCCGACCGGGCCGACCATGTGATGCGCCATATGCTTCTGGTACCAGACCGGGCGGTCGCAGGGGCCGTTCAGCGCGGCGGTGACGCTCGCCCAGTCGCAGTCCATCGATGCCATGACTTCGTCGGCCATCGGCTGCGGGTCGCGCGTCGCGGCGAGATAGGCGCCATAAAAGGGTTCGTCGGAGACCTGCGTATCGGCGCGCGCCCCGAAGCTGCGCATCATCGCCGTCGAAAGGTTGCGCGGGCCGGACCACATGGCGATGCGGATGGGGGCGGGGCTTTCGCTCATGCTGCGCTCCCTTCGCTTGTCGCCGGCCGGCGCGGAAGTTCACCGAAGTTCACTCGCTTTACGATGATTATGCGCGTGTGCGCTTGGTAAGTTTGGGAGCCGCCCGACATGCCGCCCTTATCGCCGATCCGGCGCGTGTAGGACAGGGGCGGGCCGAGACCCGGTCGGAAAGCTCGAGAGCCAAACCTTGGTCGGCGATCGCGTTTCGCGGGCTATGCTATCCGCTCACGTTGTCCTCACACTAGTCGGTACCGGGGTCCGAACGCTTCCAATTGGCATCGGTCTAGACTGCCCCAACGCTTGCGCCATAAAGCCTCAACCCGCTATTGTAGCGTTCGTGATGACGCGATATACTGATTGTAACGTAGCAACGTCCCTTTACTGATGAACAACAATCTTTTATTTGAACGTGACACTGATATCGCCTGGATTGGGGTAACCTATGCAAATCAAAAGGCCGATCTGGTCATTTTTGTTTGTTGCAATTTCTATGGTGACACTAGACAGTATGGCGTTGGCCTGTGCTGCACCTTCTTTAATAGAGCTTAATGACGTAAAGTTTGCCAATATAGTTGTTATCGGAACGATCATAGATTACAAGATCGTAAAGAACGAAAAGTTTCGTCGTCAAATGCTCAAGAGCAAATACCTATCTGCCGAGGATCGCAGGATTTACGCGGGATCAGAACTTCTGAGAACTGATTTCGCGCGTTTCAAGATCGTAGTGAGCCAGGTATTATTTGGGACCGCGCCGAAAACGCTATCTGTTAGTTGGGATTATCCCGAATCGCTCGACATCCCAAAAAGAATGGCAAATCGTCCTTTGCTCATCGCGTTGCACTGGCGATATAATGATGTGTTTTTTCGCCAAGGCGGGAGCTACTCGACTCTATCAGACCGCGATCCGAAACTCGTGACAATACTGCAAGCTCCTTGCGCCGGTCCGTTCATATTTGATAGTGTCGGCAGTGATGCACGTGCCATTAAAGTAATTTTGGCCAATCGCAAAAAGTAGATGCATGGAAGGTGGTACTACCGCCCATTCACGGCGTGGGCTCGAGTTACTTACTTTGCCTCTAGTGTGGTAGCGTAAGCGGCCACTTGCCGACACTAAGGGCGCGCCCGCGCCGCCACATCGTTTGCCATCAGCGCGCGGTACAGGCCCTGCAGCCGCTCGACTACGGGTCCGCGGCCGTCGCTGATGTGGCGGCCGTCGATGCGGGTGACGGGGGCAACGCCGGCGAAGGTGCCGGTCACGAAGGCTTCGTCGCTGCCATAGACTTCGGTCAGCGAGAAGTTCTTCTCGAACACCGGGATGCCGTTTTCGCGGCACAGGCGGATGACGTTCGAGCGGGTGATGCCGCCGAGGCAATAATCGCCCGTGGAGGTCCAGACCTCGCCGCGCCGCACGATGAAGAAATGCGTCGAATTGCAGGTGGCGACGAAGCCGTGCGGATCGAGCATCAGCGCTTCGTCGGCACCGGCCTCGATCGCCTGGATGCAGGCGGTGATGCAGTTGAGCTTGCTGTGGCTGTTGAGCTTGGGGTCCTGCACGTCGGGGTGCCCACGGCGGACATGGACGGTGAAGAGCTTCAGACCCTTTTCGAGTGTTTCGGGCAGCGGCGTCTTGAATTCGGCGATGATGACGATGGTGGCGGGGGAGACCACGACGCGCGGGTCCTGGTATGGCGTCGATCGGATGCCGCGGGTGACCATCAGCCGGATATGGCCGCCGTCGGTCATCGCGTTCGCGTCGATCGTGGCGTAGAGGCGGCGGATCAGTTCCTCGCGCGGGATGCCGATGTCGAGCGCGATTGCCTTGGCGCCTTCCCAGAGGCGATCGAGATGCGCGTCCAGAAAGGCGATTCGCCCGCCGGTGACGCGCAGCCCTTCCCAGACGCCGTCGCCGAGCATGAAGCCTGAATCGAACACCGACACCGCCGCCTCGGCGCGGGGCACGAGGCGGCCGTTGATGTCGATGAGGACCGTCGCATTGCGCGGATCGGGGGTGAAGTCGTGGGTGCCCTGGGCCATGCTCGGGAGGTTAGGGACTGTTGGGCCGAGAGGAAATCATTTCCTCCCCCTGGAGGGGGGAGGCGAGAGACGCCGAAGGCGGCCCGGGTGGGGGTGGTCGCCGCGCGCCCAAAGCTTTGCAGGTGGAGACCACCCCCACCCGCCGCGCTGCGCGCGAGTCGCCTCCCCCCTCCAGGGGGAGGAGGCAATGTCGCGGTCGGTGCTTTACACCCGTTCGATGATGATCGCCGGGGCCATGCCGCCGGCGGCGCACATCGTCACCAGGCCGCGCTTGAGGTCGCGGCGCTCGAGTTCGTCGAGCACGGTGCCGATCAGGATCGAGCCGGTCGCGCCGATCGGATGGCCGAGCGCGATGGCGCCGCCATTCACGTTCACCTTGTCGCGATCGAGCTTCAGGTCGCGGATGAACTTTTCCGCCACCACGGCAAAGGCTTCGTTGATCTCGAACAGGTCGATATCGTCGATGGTCAGCCCGGCCTTGGCGAGCACCTTGCGTGCCGCCGGAACGGGAGCGTTGAGCATCAAGGTCGGGCAATCGCCCATGTTGGCCATGGCGATGATGCGGGCGCGCGGCTTCAGGCCATGCTTGTCGGCATAGGCCTTTGACGCCAGCAGCACGCCGGCGGCACCATCGACAACGCCCGAGCTGTTGCCGGCATGGTGGACATGCTCGATCTTGAGGTCGGGGTATTTCTGGTTGATCAGCTTGCGGAAGGTCGTGCCGGCTTCGTCCAGCGGCATGTCGGCCATCTGCGCGAAGCTCGGGTTGAGCGAGGCGAGGCCTTCCGCTGTGGTCTGCGGGCGCGGGAATTCCTCGCGGTCGAGGGCAACGCTGCCATCGTCGCGACGCACCGGGATGACCGACTTGTCGAAGCGGCCTTCGGCGATGGCGACGGCGGCGCGCTTCTGGCTTTCGAGGCCGAGAGCGTCGACATCGGCGCGCGAAATGCCTTCCATCGAGGCGATGGCATCGCCGCAGACGCCCTGGTGGCTCTGCGGGTGCATCTTCTGCAGCCGGGCATTGCCGCTGCCCATGCCCATCGGCCGCATGCCGGCGGCCATTTCTTCCTGCATCATCAGCGCGGTCAGGCTCATCATCTCGGTGCCGCCGGCGATGACCAGGTCTTCCATGCCGCTCATGATCGAGGCGGCGGCGAAATTGACCGAGGTGATGCCGCCGCCGCAGAAACGATCGAGCGTCGTGCCGCTGGCCTTCAGGTCATAGCCGGCATCCAGCGCCGCCATGCGGCCGAGGTCGCCGCCCTGCTTGCCCTTCTGGGTGCTGGTCGACCAGATGATGTCATCAACATGCGCGGTATCGATATTGTTGCGCGTCGCCAGCGCCTTGAGCACGGCCGAGGCCAGATGCTGGGGGTGGAAATCGGCGAGCGCGCCCTTGCCGACCTTGCCGATGCCGCGCGGCGTGCGGACGGCATCGATGATATAGGCGTATTCCATGTCCGGGTCCTTCGGTTGCGGGGCCTGGCGGCCTTCGGCTGTTGCGGTGCGGCAAGTCGGCGCCGCTGCCAACTGGCATTGAAGGGGGGGCGCGCACGCCGCTTTCGCCGCGCGCCCGGCTGGGCTAAGCGCCCGGCCGGGGGGCGGCGATGACCGACGCACGCGAGATCTTCACCGGGGCGCTCGCCCATCACCGCGCCGGGCGCAGCGAGGCGGCGCTGGCCGGCTATCGTGCCGCGCTGGCGATCGATCCGGCGTTCGTCGACGCCTGGAGCAACAGCGCCATCCTGCACAGCCTGGCCGGTGATTTCGGCGCGGCGATCACGGCGCTGGAGGCGGCCGAGGCGCTGGCGCCGACGCGCGGCGATATCGCCTTCAACCGCGCCATGACGCTGGTGCTGGCCGGGCGGCCGGTGGAAGCGCTGGCGGCGATCGACCGGGCACTGGCGCTGGGGCTGGATCAGGCCATCGTGCATTTCCGCCGCGCCGAGCTGCTCGCGCCGCTCGGCGATGCGCGCGCTACCCGCGCCGCCTTTGCCGCGGCGCTGGCGCGCGGCAACCAGCTGGCACCGGCGCAGCGCGCCGCGGCGTGGCGCGGCCAGGCGCGCGCCGATCTGGAAAGCGGCGAATTCGCGCCGGCGCTGGCCGGCTATGACGCATCACTGGCGATCGAGCCCGGCGAGGCGACGGCGCATTGCCTGCGCGGCGTGGCGCTGCATCGGCTCGGCCGGCGCGCCGAAGCCGCGGCAGCGCTGGAGCGCGCGACGCAGCTCGATCCCGATTATGCCGCCGCCTGGAACAATTTCGGCGAGGTGCTGCGCGATCTGCGCGATTTTGCCGGCGCCCGCGATGCGCTGGCGCGCGCCATCGAACTGACCGCCGGCGAGAGCAATTCGGTGCGCGGACAATGGCTGAATGCGCGATCGCAGCTCGCCGACTGGACGGATTTTGCCGCGGCGCGCGCGGAGCTGATCGCGGATTTTGCCGCCGGCCGCACCGAAATCGTGCCCTTTTCGCTGCTGCCGCTGGTCGATGATCCCGCCCTGCACCGCAAATGCGCCGCGATCTGGCTTGCGCGCGAGCCGTTGCCCGTCGTGCCGCCGCCGCCGCTGCCGCCGCCGGGCCCGCGGCTGCGCATCGCCTATGTCTCGGCCGATTTTCATGCCCATGCGACCATGCATCTGCTGACCGAGATGCTGGAAGCGCATGACCATACGCGCTTCGAGATCACGCTGGTCTCGATCGGCCCCGCCGCCAGCGACGCCTGGCGGGCGCGCGCCGTCGCCGCCAGCGACCATTTCCTCGACGCGCGCGCTTGGAGCGATGCCGAAATCGTCGCGGACCTGCGCCGCCGCGGTATCGAGGTCGCCGTCGACCTCAAGGGCCTGACCGCGTCTGGCCGCCCCGGTATCTTCGCGCTGCGGGCGGCGCCGATCCAGGCCAATTGGCTGGGCTATCCCGGCACCCTGCCGATGCCGGGCATGGACTATCTGATCGCCGACCATGCGCTCGTCCCCGAAGCCGAGCGCGCCCATATCGCCGAGGCGCTGGTGCGACTGCCCGCCAGCTACCAGCCCAATGCGCGCTGGACGCCGCTGCCGCCGCCACCGCCGCGCGCCGACCTCGGCCTGCCCCTGCGCGCTTTCGTGTTCGCTTCGTTCAACCAGATCTACAAGATCATGCCGGAAGTGTGGGCGATCTGGATGGCGATCCTCCGCGGCGTGCCCGGATCGATGCTCTGGCTGCTGCGCGACACCGACATCGTCGAGGCCAATCTGCGCGCGGCGGCGCAAGCCGCCGGCGTGGCCCCCGACCGGCTGGTGTTCGCCGCCACCGTGGCGCGCGACGCGCATCTGGTGCGCCAGCAGGCCGCCGATCTGTTCCTCGATTGCTGGCCGTGCGGCGCCCATACCACGGCGAGCGACGCACTGCGCGCCGGCCTGCCGTTGCTGGCGCGGCGCGGCCGCAGCCTGGTGTCGCGCGTCGGCGAGAGCCTGTTGGCCCAGGTCGGGCTCAGCGACCTGGTCGCCGCCGATGACGCGGCCTATCGCGATCTCGCCATCGCGCTGGCAAGCGATCCGCCGCGCCTGGTGGCGATCCGCGCCCGGCTGGCGGCGGCACTGCCAGGGTCGCCGCTGTTCGATCCCGCCGCGATGGCGCGCGCCGTCGAGGCGGCCTTTGCGGCGATGGTGGCGCGTGCCCGCGCCGGCGCCCCTCCGGGCGATATCGACGTCTGAACGGGTCCCGGCCGCGCTGGGGCCGTCACCAATGTTACCATTGTTACCATTCTCCCCGACGCGCGTGATGATCGCGTGACCTTCCGCCGCGACAAGCCCGCCATCGGCATGGCGCCGGGCAACACGCAGGGAGACGACCGATGGCGACGAAAACTCTGAAGTACGATAACTACAAGAACGAGGTAACCCTCTACGACGAATTCTTCGATGATGACTATGTCATCTACACCTATGGCGGCAACGATGACATCACTGTTTATGGCGATGGTGTGCTGAAGATCTATGCCGGCGGCGATAACGACAAGATATATGTCTCTGGCTCCGGCTCCGGCTCGCTCTACGGCGAGGACGGCAACGACCGCATCACCCATGCCGAAGACACATTCATCGACGGCACGTACAATCTCTACGGCGGCGGCGGAAACGACACGCTGACTGGTGTCGCTGGCGAGAACGACAAGCTTTATGGCGAAGCGGGTGATGACGAGCTGGACGTCAAGGCCGACAACGTCGCTCGCGGCGGCATCGGCGATGACGTCTATTATCTCGAAGCGGGCGGCACCATCATCGAGAATGCCGGTGAAGGTTACGACACCGTCTATGGCGTCAAGCTGGGATCGTTCAACTTCAACGTCAGCAAGAATATCGAAAAGTTCATTGTGTTCGATGGCCAAGGAACGGAGCTCAACATTACCGTGACCGGCGACGCGCGCGCCAACCTCGTTGAAACCGGCTCCGGGCATGATGTCATCAGCCTCGGCGCCGGCAACGATACGGCGACTGGCAATCTTGGCAACGACGTGCTGCGCGGCGGCGAGGACAACGACGTGCTCTACGGCGATACCGGTCTCGGCGATGCACTTAGCGGGACGGGCAATGATTCGCTCTACGGCGACGGCGGCAACGATTATCTCTATGCGGAAGGTGGCGACGACTATCTGGACGGCGGTAGCGGCAACGATACGCTGATCGGCGGCACCGGCACCAACACGCTCGTCGGCGGAAGCGGCAACGATACCTATATATCCGACTATAGTGAAGCGGTCGGCACGATCATCGAATTGGCCAACGGCGGCATCGATACGTTGCATGCGGCCGTTACGGTGGTGATGGCGGCCAATCTCGAAAATGTCGTGATGACGGGCGGTATCGATCGCACCGATGTCTATGGCAATGAATCGGCGAACTCGATCATCGGTTCAAGTGCCGTCAACTTCCTCTCGGGTGCCGATGGCAACGACACGATCGACGCCGGGAAGGGCTGGGACACCGTCTATGGCGGCAACGGCAACGACTACCTCATTGGCGGTGAAGGCGACGATCGGCTGGACGGCGATGCCGGCAATGATTCGATGTACGGCGGCATCGGCAAGGACCTGATGAGTGGCAACGCCGGCAACGACAAGCTGTTCGGCGAAGCCGACGACGACATGATGTTCGGCGATGCCGGCAACGACGTACTCTATGGTGGCATGGGCAACGACAGCATCGCCGGCGGCGACGGCTATGACACCATCTTCGGCGAAGCTGGCAACGACACGGTGCACGGCGGCGGCATGACCGATGTGCTCTTCGGTTCGGACGGCAACGATCGCCTGTTCGGCAATGCTGGTGGGGACAAGCTCAACGGCGGCGCCGGCGACGATGTGTTCGTTTATCTCTCCGCCGCTGACAGCCGCATCGGCGACGGGATCGATCGCATCGAGGACTTCGTCCGCGGCCAGGACAGGATCGACGTGTCGGCGATCGATGCCAATGTCTGGATGTCGAACGACCAGGCCTTCACCTGGGGCGGGGTCGGGCCCCAGCGCGGCGCCGCGGTCGGCAAGCTGTGGGGCGAAAGCTTCGCCGCGACGGAGACCAGCCAGGGCTTCGTCCGTGTCTATGGCGACATCAACGGCGACGGCACCGCCGAATTCTCGATCGATGTCCTCGGCGCCACCACGCTCAGCGCCAGCGACTTCATCCTCTGATCGCTTCGCCGGTCCACCCTTCGCGCCGGGGCCGCTTGCCAGCGGTCCCGGCGTTTTCCTGTGCGCGATGGCGCCGGGCTTCCGGGGGAGACCGCCGAATTGACGCGGGGGCGCTGGAAGCAATGGGCGGTCGGCTGAGCGCCGCTGTCCGGGCCGCGAAAGCGGGGCCCATGGTATTGATGTGGCGCGACGGCCCCCCCTTTCGCGCGGGCGCGATCCGGGACCGGCACGCGCGCGCCTATTCGCCGTCGGGCACCAGCATATAGCCTTCGCCGCGCACCGTCTTCAGCACCGCGGGCTTGGCCGGATCGACTTCGATCTTGCGGCGCAGCCGGGCGATCCGCATGTCGACGCTGCGATCATAGGGGTCCCATTTCTTGTGATGCGCCAGTTCGAGCAGCTGGTCGCGGTTCAGGGGCCGGCGGGCGTGGGTGATGAAGGTGTAGAGGAGATCATATTCCATCGCCGTCAGCTCGACGCGCTCGCCTTGCTCGTCGAACATCGCCTTCAACTCGGTATCGACGACGCAGCGGCCGACCTTGACCCGTGCCGCCGGGCGGCCGGCGGCGACCTGTGCCGACATCGTCCGCCGCAGGATCGCCTTCAGCCGGGCACGCAGCTCGGCCGGTTCGAAGGGCTTGGCGAGATAATCGTCGGCGCCCATTTCCAGCCCGACGATACGATCGGTCGTCGATCCCATTGCGGTGAGCAGCAGCACTGCGGCATGGCCCTCGCCGCGCAGCCAGCGGGTGAGCGACAGCCCGTCCTCGCCGGGCATCATCAGGTCGCAGACGACGATATCGGGGCGGAAGCGCGGCACGATCCGGCGCAGCGCGGCGCCATCGGCGGCGGCTTCAACGGCATAGCCGTCCTTGGTCAGCAGATCGACGAGCAGATCGCGGACATCGGGGTCGTCGTCGCAAACGACGATGCGCGCGCGCGTGGTCATGCCGCCTCTTTTCCCGCCGGCAAGGTGACGATGATGGTGCAGCCGCCGGTGGCCGCGGCATCGATGGCGATGCTGCCACCATGACTTTCAAAGATTCCGCGGGCGACGGCAAGGCCGCTGCCGCCGCCCTCGCCGAAGCGGCGGGTGGTGAAGAAGGGCTCGAAGGCGCGGGCGCGGGCGGCGGCGGCGATGCCGGGGCCGCTGTCCTCGATGCGCACCGTCACCGGCTGGCCGGCGCGGACGGTGACGCGCAGGCGGCGCGGGCCGTCCTGGCCGGCCAGCGCCTGGCGGGCGTTGACGATCAGCGCGACAAAGGCCTGGACCAACTGGTCATGATCGCCGGGGATCGGCGCGAGATCGGGGTCGAAATCGGTCGCCACGGTGATCCCGGCATTGCGCAGATCATAGCCGCAGAATTCGAGCGCGCCGGCAAGCAGATCGGCGAGCGCCACCTGGCCCGGCCGTGGCCGGCTTTCGCGCGCCATGGCGAGGAAGGTGCGCAGGATGCGGTGGCAGCGATCCGCCGCCTCGCGCAGCTTGGCGATCGAGCGCTCCTGCGGCGTGCCGGCAAGTGCCTCCTCGAGCAGCGCGGCGCGGCCGATGACGACGGCGAGCGGGTTGTTGAGTTCATGCGCGACGCCGCCGAGCAGGGTGCCGAGCGCCGCCAGCTTCTCCTGCTGGTGGAGCAGCTCGCGCTGGCGGGCGACTTCGGTTTCCATGCTGCGGCGGGCGCTGAGATCGCGGACGAAGGCGGCATAGACTTGCGTGTCGCCCTGCTCGATCTTCTCGATCTGGATCTCGACGGGGAAATGATGGCCGTCGCGGTGCAGCGCGTCGAGTTCGAGGCGCTTGCCGAGCACACGGCTCTCGCCGGTCGCGGCGTGGCGCGCCATGCCGTGATCATGGGCGGCGCGCAGATGGGCGGGAACGATCGCCTCGCCGATGGCACGGCCGAGCATTGAGCCTGGCGCATGGCCGAAGATCGCTTCGGCCGCCGGATTGACGCGGACGATGCGGCCATCGAGATCGGCGATGACGACGCCATCGAGCGAGGCATCGATGACCGGGCCGATCAGCGCTTCGGTCGAAAGCGGTGCGATGCCGCCATGCCTGTGCCCAACGTCGTTCATCACAGCCTGCTCACACCCGGGGGATCGGCAGGATGGCAGGCGCGCGTCACAGCCGCGTCACGCCGGCCGGTGGCTTTTGTCACGATTGTAACCGTCACGGCGCCAGCATCCGCATGACGAGGGCGCGCAAGCCCGCCGGGGTGAAGGGCTTCTCCAGCACCGGGCAACCGGCGGCGGCGAGGAAATCGGCGGCGGCGCCGCTGAGCGTGTCGCCAGTGACAAAGGCGATGGCGCCGGCCAGATCGGGGCGATGCGCCGTCATCCAGGCGTGCAGCGCCGGTCCGTCGAGATCGGGCATGCGGATATCCGACAGCACCAGGTCGAAGGACGCACCCCCGGCCATCGCCGCTTGCCCGGCTGCACCGCCGATTGCCACGACGGGATCGAGGCCGAGGCGGTCCAGCATGTCGGCGAGGGTATCGGCAAGATCGGCTTCGTCGTCGATGATCAGCACGCGGCCGCGGCTGCGCCCGGCGCTTTCGGGCGCGGTTGCCGGCAGCGCCGCCGGCGCCGTCCGGATCGGCAAGGTGATGACGAAATGGCTGCCGATCGCCGATGCGGCGAGCGCGATGCTGCCGCCATGCGCTTCGATGATGCCGCGCGAATAGGACAGCCCGATGCCGGTGCCCGATCCCACGGCCTTGGTGGTGAAGAAGGGATCGAAGATGCGATCGCGCGTCGCGGGATCGATGCCCTTGCCGGTATCGGCGATCGACAGGCTTATGGCGTCCCCGGCGTGCGTCGTGGCGATGGCGATGCGCCGCTTGTCCGAAACTTCTTCCAGCGCCTGGCGGGCGTTGGTCAGCAAATTGACGATGACCTGATGAAGCTGATCGGGGTCGGCGGCGATGGCGGGCAGGCCGGGCTCGAGGTGGAGATCGATCGTCACCCCCGCGGCGCGCATCTGATAGTCCGTCAATTCGACCGCCAGCCCGATTTGGTCGTTAAGGTCGACCGACTGATATTCGGGGGCCTTTTGCCGGGCCATGGCGAGGAAGCTCGCGACGATGCGCGCACAACGGTCGGCGGCGCGGCGGATTTTGCGGACGCGGTCTTCATGTTCGCTGCCGTCGAGGTCCTCGGCGAGCAGCGCTGCCTGGCCGATGACGGCGGCGAGCGGATTGTTGAGCTCATGGCTGACCCCGGCGAGCATCGAACCCAGCGCCGCCAGCTTTTCGGATTGGTGGAGTCGCTCGCGCGACGTCGCGATCTGCTCGCGGGCCGCGATTTCATCGGTGCGATCGAACACCAGCCCGCCGAAATGGGTGATCGCTCCCTGCGCGTCGCGGATCGGAAAGCGGCTGGCGGCAACATGCCGCGTGCCGCCAGGCAGATCGAGCGTTGCTTCAAAGCCATGTGGCTTGCCGTCGCGATTGGCGAGGACGGCGCGGTCGCTGTCGGCCGTCCAGCTCGCCGGCAACCAGGCAGTGCCGTTCTTGCCGATCAGGAAATCGGGCTGCATCCGCGTCAGCCCGAAATGCTCGGCGAGATAGGCGTTGGCCGAGACGATGGTGCCGTCCAGCGTCGCGACAAAGGCGAGACCCGGAATATTGTCGAAAAAAGCCTGGAGCGACGCGCGTGTCGCGATCGCTTCGGCGCGGGCACGGCGTTCCTCGGTGATGTCGTGCCAGATGTTGCCAACGAACGCCAGATTCCCGTCTGCGGCCAGGATCGGGAACAGCGAGAACGTCATCTCGCGGCGTTCGCCCGCCGGCGTCACGAAGCTGGTATCGATCGCCTCCACCTTCCGCGTCGCGATGACCCGGGCGAGCATCGGCGCGATGACGCTCGCCGCATCGGGAAAGCCGGCATGGATCACGGCCGGCGGCGCCGCGAGCAGCGCTTCGGGGCTTTGCCCGAAATAGCCCGCCGCGGCATCGTTGATCATCGCGTAGCGGCCCGCGAGATCGATCAGCAGCATCGGATCGGGGGCGTGCTGGATGAAGGCTTCGATCAGCGCCTTGGCTTCCTCGAGCGCCGCCTGCGCCTTGGCGCGGGCATCGATATCGAAGTTCATTCCGCCGATATGGGTGATCTCGCCCTTGTCATTGAACACCGGAAAGCGGCTGACCAGTTCCTGGCGATTGAACTGCAGATGGGTGCCTTCGGTCAGATAGGCCTGGCCTGTCGAGATGATATAATCGTCCAGCCGTTTCAGCACGGTCTGCATGGCGTCGATGTGCATATCATATTCGTGTTGCCCGATCATGTCTTCAGGCCGCTTGCCATATTGTTCGGCAAGATGCTTGCTGACGTAGACGATTCTGTGATCGGCGCGCTTCAGATAAACCGATGTCGGCAGATTGTCGAAAAAGCCGATCAGCTGGGCGCGCGATTCGTCGAGCTCGTTGCGGGTCTCGCGCTGTTCGGTAACGTCGACGGCGATCAGGCCGCAAAGCGCCACTGCGCCGGCGCCTTCGATGATCGGAAATGATGTTATTTGCAGCGCTGCGATCCGTCCTGAAGGCGCGTGAAACTCGGTTTCGACCATCGCGCTCGCCCGCGTCTCGAACGGCTTGAGCAGCGAAGGCACCAACGCCGCGGCCGCGGGCAGGTTCGCCGTGGCCGTCGCCAGATCGACGCCGATCAGCGCGTCGGCCGGTTCGCCGAACCAGTCCGCGAAGCGGCGGTTGACCATGACCAGCGCGCCCGATGCGTCGACAAAGGCAATTCCGACCGGGGCGTGATCGAGAAAGCCATCCATCAGCGCGCGGCTGCTTTGCAATTGCTGCAGCCGTGTCATGACCGGTGCCCAGACCCGGGGCAGGTCGGGCGGCGCCTTTCCACGCTGCTGCCCGGCCTGCGCGTACATCAGCAGTTGCAGTGCCGGGCGGTTGACCAGCCAGCCCATGTACAGAAAGGTCAGGATCGTCGGCAGGCCGAGCGCCAATACCAGCAGAACATAGGGAAGATTGTCGCGCAGCGCGCCGGTCCAGATCGCGCCATGGTCGATTTCGGCGACCAGGACTTGCCGCCCGCCGGCAGTGGCGATGGCGCGGACGTCGGCGCTGCCCGCACCTGCGTTGGGCCGCCGTGGATCGGCGAGACGAAGCCGGACGCCGGGTGGCGCCAGCGCGTCGAGCGTCGCCGCCATCGTGGCGGCATCGGCGGTGTCGATGCCGGGGATCGCCGCGGCGGCGCTGGCAATGCCGCGTTCGGCTTCGGCCTCCATCGCGGTGCGGGTCAGCCAGACGCCGCGCACCACCATGACGAGCATGAAGCACATCGCTGCGCCATAAGCGATCATCCGCAGGGCGGTGAGCTTGCGCTGGGTATCGCGGGTGAAAGCAGCCGGCAGCGGCGCCGCGCCGTTCGCCGAGGGAAACTGCGTCGCCATGGCTGGCCAGATACCTTCGATGTTGCCGCGGCACGCTTAACCGCGCCGGGTAACAATCCTGTATCGCGTGGCAGCGGCTTTTGTAACGATTGTCACAGCGGCGCGGCGACGCGCGGGGTGCCGTTGGCCCTGCCGTTACAATTGCAACAGCAAGCCGGCGGTGGCGACATCGGGCGGTGACGTGGTGCCGCCATTACATGCCTGATATCGGCGCCGCGCTCGCGGTGCCCGCAACAGGAGATCGAACATGGAGCGATTGGCGCAGGCCGTCGCCGCGGCGCTGACGGTGCTCAATCCGACCGGCCGGCCGGTCGATACGCCGCCGGCCGGGACACCGGGCGTGCGCCAGGCCGAGAGCCGCGCGGGCAGCAATGGGCGGGCATCGTCGGACAGCCGGAGCGGGTAGCGGGAATCGAACCCGCGCGTTCAGCTTGGGAAGCTGACAGGCTACCATTACATCATACCCGCAGCCGAACGGCGCGATTGCCATAGCGGCGGCTCCGCGGTCAACCCGCGTGGCCACCGGCCCTGGGCGGAGCGGCCTTACTTCGGCATGCGCGCGGCGATGGCTTCGATCTCGATCAGGAAATTCGGGCCGGCGAGTGCCGCCACCTGCACCGTGGAGCGGGCGACGAGATTGGGGTTTTCGGCGGTCCCGAAGAATTCGCGATAGCCGGCGTTGAAACCGGCGAAATCCATCTTGCCATTGAGCTTGGGATCGCCGGTGACGAACACCGTCAGCTTGACGACATCCTTCATCGTATAGCCCTGCTTTTCCAGCGCTGCCTTGATCTTCTTGAACGTGCTGATGGTCTGGGTCTTGGTATCGCCATAGGTTTCGATGCTGTCGGTCTTGGCCGGATCGATCGGGCTGGCCAGCTGGCCCGACAGCAGGAAGGTTTCGGCGCCGGGCGGAATAATGACGCCGCCCAGGATGATCGCCGGCGGCGGATTGGTGATGCGGTTGATCTCGGCGGCACCGGCGGGCGCGGCGATGGCGGCGGCGATGGCGGCGATCAGGGCGAGGCAGGTCTTCATGGCAAATCCCCTTGGCTATTCGAGGCCGGTCACAACGCTTTCGTCACGCCCGGTCCGGGCGTGACGATGGCGCAAACCATGGCTGGCGGCGATCAGAATTTGGCCGTGCCGCGCAGATACCAGAAGCCCCCGGCCTGGCCGATCGGCGCCGATCCCGGGTAGAGCGAGCCATTGGCCTGGCCGCCGGTCGAGGGATAGACGTTGCGGGTTTCGCGGTCGGGGTAATTGTCGAACAGGTTTTCGGCACCGACGGCGACGCGGAAGCGCTCGGCGATGGTGACGCCGATTTCGATGTCGAAGCTGACTTCGGCACCGAACTTCTTGCCCCATTCGCCGGCGTTGCCGGTCGGGTTGGGCGCCGGGTAGAGTGCCCGGAAGGCGACCGGATCGACACCGGCGGGGATGCTGCCGATCGGCGTGAAATAGGTGGTGAAATCCCCGAAATAGTTGAGGCGGGCGGTCACGTCGAAGATGCCCGAGGTGAAGGTTTCCGAAAGCACGAAACGCCAGCGCGGGTTCGAATCCTCGATATTGCCGAGCCGGGTATTGTCGATCAGCGACAGCACGCGGGTGTCGGTCGGGCGGATCGCCGACAGCGCGATGGTGCGGCGATCGGTGACCTTGGTCTGGTTCCAGTTGACGGCGAGGCTGGTGTTGAACAGCCCCAGGCCGGTATCGGCGCGGTGCGTCAGCACCAGGTCGATACCCTGGGTGCGGGTGCGGAAGCCGTTGGTGAAGTAATTGACCTGACCAAGATCGAGCGCAGTCGACAGCCCGGCGGCGAGCAGGGCCTGCTGGTCCGCGGCGGTGACGGAGATCGACGAGGTGATGCCGATGCGGTCGCGGACGGCGATGTTGTAGTAATCGAGGGTCAGGTTGAAGCCGCCGCCCGGCGTGACGACGAAGCCGCCCGAGAAGCTGGTCGATTTTTCCGGTTGCAGCGGCAATGCGCCATAATAGGCCGCCGCGATCGAATCCGGCCGCGCCGTGGCCGTGGCGATCGGCACCGGGCTGCCGTTCGGGAAGCCGGTCTGCACATTCTGGGTGAACTGCTGGCCGGGAGTCGGGGCGCGGAAGCCGGTCGATGCCGCGCCGCGGACGGCGACGATGTCGTTGAAGGCATAGCGCAGGCTGATTTTGCCGTTCCAGGTGCTGCCGAAATCGTTGAAGTGATCGAAGCGCCCGGCGATGCCGACCGAGAGGTTCTTCACCGGATCGGTTTCGAGATCGAGATAGACCGAATAGCTGTTGCGGCCGCCTTCAACCACCGAATCCGGCCCGAAGCCTGGGAAGCCGTTGGCGCCGACCGGCTTGGTGACGTTGAAGCGGCTGCCATCGTTGCGCTCGACGAGCTGCGAGCCGTAGATGCCCGGCTCCCAGGAGGCGCGGTCGCCGAGGCCGACTTCATAGGCTTCGCGGCGGAATTCCAGGCCGGCGGCGATGAACAGCGGCTTGTCGAAGCCGACATCGGTTTGGTAGCTGAAATCGGCATTGGCGTTGTATTCGGTCTGCACCAGCTTGCCGAGGTAGAAGTCGGTCGGCGACGCCGGGCCGAGCGATGGGTTCAGCGTCTCGCTCATGTAATAGCGGATCTGGTTGCGGCCATAGCTGCCCGAAACGTCGAACTTCAGGCCCCAGCCGGTCTCGCCCTTGTAGCCGGCGGTGATCGACATGTCCTCGTTGACGCCTTCGAAGAACGGCACGAAGCCGTTGGGGAAGATGGTGGCGTCGTTGAAGGTGCGACCCTCGGCGTCATAGATCGGGCGGCCGGACGCGACATCGGTGCCGATGCGATCGAGATAGGCCGGCGTGCCGATCGACTTGCCGAACGTGCCAGTGCCGGGGCGCAGCGGGATATCCTGCGCGGTGACACCGATCGGGCGGCGATAGTTGAAATCATTGCCCTGGCGCTGCCAGCCATAGTTGCCGAACAGATAGACTTCGTCGTCGCCGACCGGGATCGCCGAGTTGAGCACGAAGCGATAGGCACGGTTCTCGGGCTGGCCGAGGCGGTTGCCGGTGGCATATTTCGGCCGGATGCCGGCGGCGATCAGCGGCGCGATCTCGGGGCGCGGCACCGACCGGTCCCAGACCCGCTGGTCGATGAATTCACCGGTGACGTTCAGAAAGCCTTCGCCGAGCTTGAAGCCGGCATTGGCGCTGATCTGCCAATCCTCGCCGTCGCCCTTGTAGGTCTGGCCGTAGCGCGCGGAGATATTGTAGCCATTGTCGGCGCGATTGAGGCCGATGTTGATGACGCCGGCGATGGCGTCCGAACCATATTGGGCGGCGGCGCCGTCGCGCAGCACTTCGACGCGCGACACGGCGGCGGACGAGATCTGCGACAGGTCGGGCCCCTGCGAGCCGACGTTGAGCGCATCGCCGACGACGTTGACCAGCGCCGAACGATGCATGCGCTTGCCGTTGATCAGCACGAGGATTTGGTCGGCGGGCAGGCCGCGCAGGTTCGGCGGCCGCACGAACGCCGAGGCGTCGCCCAGCAGGTTGCGGTTGTTGTTGAACGACGGGACCAGCGTTTTCAGGATGCTGCCGAGCTGCGGCGACGGCTGTGCCTTGAAATCATCGGCGCTGAACACGTCGATTGGCACCGGGCTTTCGCCGACGGTGCGATCGGTGCGGCGGGTGCCGGTGACGACGATGGTGTCGTTGACATCGGCGGCCGGTGCGTCAGCGGCAGCGGTGTCGGCGGCCGCGGTGTCGGCGGCGACGGTTTCAGCGGCGTTCGCGGCGGAAGCTGTCATGCCGGCGACGATCATCGCCCCCAGCGATACCGCCGAAATCAGGCGATGATGAGCGAATCGAGTGTCAGAAATTGCCATAAGGCCCCCTTTGCAAACATCCAAGGCCTCCCCGACAGCGAAACGCAAACACCATCCATTCGGATTGATTGTTTATATTATTCGCATCTCAATCTATTTCAGATTTATTTTGTTCAAAATTTCCTGCTTATCGATATCCGCACATATCCCGTTGATTCGTGCTGAAAGCGAGGTTTTCCTGATTGGGAAGGCTTTGACAATCGTCGCGATCGCGCGCGCTCACGGAAATCCGTACCTGTGACATATTCATCACGATCAGCCCCGCGAACGGCCGCACCTGTCCTGCACTGGGAAAATCGCGGAATCGAAAAGCTGCATCATCGTCCCCCGCGGTGCCAGCCACCGCTGTCGTCGCCTCCCCGAGGTCGACCGGCCGGGACATCGGCCACGCGCGGCCCCTGGCCGCCGCCCGTTTTCGGGCTTGCCGTGATGAAAGCAGGTTTTTGGGCTGACGCAACAGCGAAATGTCGTGCTAAGCCGGCTGGCGGCGCGACAAAGTTTCTGCCTTTGTCGTCAGTGGCTCACGCAATCGACATTTTTCGGGGGATTCATGCCGGATATCTACTCGTTTCGTGCCCGCACCATCGATGGGCGCGACGTTTCCATCGGCGATTGGGCCGGGCAGGTGCTGCTGATCGTCAACACCGCGTCGAAGTGCGGCTTCACGCCGCAATATGCCGGCCTCGAAGCGCTGCAGAAGCGCTTCGGGCCGCGCGGCTTTGCCGTGCTGGGTTTCCCCTGCAACCAGTTCGCCTCGCAGGAGCCCGGCGACGAAGCCGAAATCGCCAATTTCTGCAGCCTGACCTATGACGTCGATTTCCCGATGTTCGCCAAGATCGACGTCAACGGCAGCGACACCCACCCGCTCTGGCAGGCGCTGAAGGCCTCGGCCCCGGGCCTGATGGGCACCCAGGGCATCAAGTGGAACTTCACCAAATTCCTCGTCGATCGCGCCGGCAAGGTGGTGACCCGCTTCGGCCCGCGTGACACGCCGGAAGCGCTGGTGCCGAAGATCGAGGCGCTGCTTTAGGGTCGATTGCAGCAAGCCTGTGCCGTCCCGTTCCCCCACTTGGGCGCCCGCCACGTCACCAAAGCCGCGAAACAATCGGACTCTGTCGCGCAATTTTCATCGTGCAGCGCCACAAGGGCAGGGCTATGGCAGTCCGGCCCCCGGCGCTGCCGCAAAGGACTTTGCATGACCGACAAGCCCGACCCCAGCGATCGCAGCGTCCGTCACAAGGCGGTCAGCATCGGCAACCGGCGGTTGAAGCCCGCCACCATGATGATGGGCCATGGCTATGATCCGCGGCTCAGCGAAGGCGCGCTGAAGCCGCCGATCTTCCTGACCTCGACCTATGTTTTCGAGAAGGCCGCCGACGGCAAGCGCTTCTTCGAAGGCATCACCGGCGTGCGCCCCGGCGGCGCCGAGGGCCTGGTCTATGGCCGCTTCAACGGCCCCGACCAGGAGATCCTCGAGGACCGGCTGGCCCTGTGGGAAAATGCCGAGGAAGCGCTGGCCTTTTCGTCCGGCATGTCGGCGATCGCCACCACCTTCCTGGCGCTGGTCCGCCCCGGCGATGTCATCGTCCATTCGGCGCCGCTCTATGCAGCGACCGAAACGCTGATCGGCCGCATTCTTGGCAAGCTTGGCGTCACCTGGCTCGATTTCCCGGCCGGCGCTACGCAAGCCGAGATCGAGGCGGTGATGGCGGCGGCAAAGGCCAAGGGCCGCGTTTCGGTGATCTATCTCGAAAGCCCCGCCAATCCGACCAATGCGCTCGTCGACGTCGAAGCGGTGCATGCCGCGCGCGCCGCGGTGCTCGGTGATGGCGAGGAGCTGCCGCCGATCGTCATCGACAATACTTTCCTCGGGCCGCTCTGGGCGCAGCCGCTGGCGCAGGGCGCCGATGTGACGATCTACTCGCTGACGAAATATGTCGGCGGCCACAGCGATCTCGTCGCCGGTGGCTGTGTCGGCAGCGAGAAGGTGCTGACCCCCATCCGCATGATGCGCAACACCATCGGCACCATCACCGATCCGCACACCGCCTGGATGCTGCTGCGCTCCATGGAGACGCTGGAACTGCGCATGACCCGCGCCGGCGAGAATGCCGCGACCGTCTGCGCCTTCCTGCGCGATCACCCCAAGGTCGAACGGGTCGGCTATCTCGGTTTCCTCGAACCCGGTTCGCGCCAGGCCGATATCTATGCCCGGCATTGTTCGGGCGCCGGCTCGACCTTCTCGGTGATCGTCAAGGGTGGCGAGGCCGAAGCCTTCCGGCTGCTCGATCATCTGCTGCTGGTGAAGCTCGCCGTCAGCCTCGGCGGCACCGAAAGCCTCGCCTCGCACCCGGCGGCGATGACGCATTTGAGCGTCCCGCCGGCGCGCAAGGCCGAACTCGGCATCACCGACAATCTCGTGCGCGTCTCGATCGGGGTCGAGGATGCCGATGATCTGGTCGCCGATTTCGAACAGGCGCTGCTGGCGGTCTGAGGCGCAACGGCAGCGGGCGGCGGCGAAACCGTGCCGGGTGCCCCTTGCACATTACAAAAAGGCAACCTAGCTAGCCCGGCGCCGGCAATCTGGTTCCGGCTGCTATAGGACGACGATGGCCGGCGCCGCCCACAAGATCAATCTTCGCGAGGTTATGGCCTGGATGGGGCCGATCCTCGGCCCCGACCGCGGCTTTTTCTGGCTGGCGATCGCCTATGGCATCGGCATCAGCCTGCTCAGCCTGGCGACGCCGATCTCGGTGCAGCTGCTGATCAACTCGATCGCCAACACGGCGCTGGAGGCGCCGCTCTACACGCTGGCGTTCGTGCTGTTCGGGCTGCTGCTGCTGTCCGGTATCCTCGGCCTGTTGCGCGGCCATCTGATGGAATTGTTCCGCCGCCGCTTCATGGCGCGGCTGGTCGCCGATGTGACGGTGCGCGCCATCAACGCCGCCAACCCGTTTTTCCAGGACGAGCGCCGCATCGATCTGTTCAATCGCTATTTCGAACTGATCAACGTCCAGAAGAATGTGCCCAATCTGCTGATCGGCGCTTTCACCATCATCCTGCAGGCCGGCGTCGGCTTCATCGTCACGGCTTTCTATCACCCGTTCTTTCTGGCCTTCAACCTGCTCGTCATCTTCCTCGTCTGGCTGATCTGGATCATCTGGTCGCGCGGCGCGATGCGCAGCAGCATCATGCTCAGCCACAAGAAATATGAAGCGGCGCATTGGCTGGAGAGCGTGGCTGCCTCCAACGGCTTCTACAAATCGGCGCGGCACCGTGACTATGCCATGGATCGGTCCGAAGCCGTCGTCGCCGATTATGTCGCCGCGCATCGGGCCCATTATCACTGGAGCCTGCCGCAGTCGGCGGCACTGGTCTTCCTCTATGCCGCCGCCAGCGCCGGGCTGCTGGCGCTGGGCGGGCAGCTGGTCATCGACGAGCAGCTGTCGATCGGCCAGCTGGTGGCGGCCGAACTGATCCTGTCGAGCGCCTTTTATGGCGTCTCGCAGCTGGCGACCTATCTCGACTATTATTACACGCTGGTGGCGTCGGTGGAGGAGCTGGCGCTGCTCTACAGCATCCCGCAGGAACCCGACCCGAAGCCGCAGCAGCAGCTGCTCGCCGCCCGGGGCTCGTCGCTCGGCTTCCACAATGTCCGTTTCCAGCACCTCGGCCAGCAGGTACGCTTCGATCTCGACGTTCCGGAGGGGGCCCGGCTGATCGCCCAGGGCCAGCCGGGGATGGAGCGCTGCTTCTCGAACCTGCTGAAGCGGCATCTGCGCGCCGATTCGGGCATCGTCACCCTGGGCGGCGTCGATATCGCGGCGATGGATATCCTGTTGCTGCGCAGCGACATCATCGTGCTCGATCGCGCCTATATCGTCGAAACCACCATTCTCGATTATCTGCGCCTCGCCAATCCGGATGCCGATCCGGCGGCGATGCTCCAGGCACTGCAGCTGGTCGGGCTCGACGATCGCATCGCGATGCTGCCCGATGGCCTGCAGACGAAACTGTCCTTCACCGGTTTTCCGCTGTCGATCGCCAAGACCATGCAGCTGAAGCTGGCGGCGGCGATCCTGTCCCGCCCGCGCATCCTGGTGCTGTCGCCGGTGTTCGACATGGTCTCGGCGCATCGCCTGCACGATGTGCTGGGCTATTTCGGCACCACCGCCACCACCGTCATCCATTTCAGCAACCGGCCGGAGGATCTGGCGGCCGACGGCTTCCTGTGGGTAGGCCGCGACGAACAGGCCATCCTTACTGACCGCGAGGCCTTCGACGCCCGCCGCAGTGCCGGAGCCCGGGCATGACCCCCGCCGATCGCGCCCATTTCCGCACATTGGCCGGTATCCGGCCGCCGCGGGTGATCCGCACCATCGCGGCCCTGATGGTGCTGACCATCATCGCCGTCATCGCCTTCATGGCGCTGGTGCCCTGGGTGCAGACGGCGCCGGGCACCGGCACCGTCATCGCCCGCGATCCGCGCGACCGGCAGCAGAACATCACCGCCATGGTGCCGGGCCGCATCGATCGCTGGTTCGTCACCGATGGCAGCGCGGTCGCGGCGGGGGCGCCGATCGCCCGCGTCGTCGATATCGATCCGCAGCTGCTCGATCGGCTCGACAGCCAGCGCCGCCAGCTCGAGGCCGAGATCGAGGCGAGCAGCGCCGCGATGGCAACGTCGCAGCGCGATGTCGAACGCACGGGCACGCTCTATCGCGAAGGGCTGGGCGCCCGCCGCGACTGGGAACTGGCGCAGATCAAGGTCGCCGATTATCGCGCCAAGATCGCCAAGAGCCGGGCCGACCTGAATTCGATCCTGGTCAGCCGGCAGCGGCAATCGGTGCAGCTGATCACCGCGCCGCGCAGCGGCCGCATCATGCGGGTGCGCGCCATCGACAGCGCCACCATGGTGAAGCAGGGCGACGTCCTCGCCACCTTCGTGCCGGAAGCCAATGATCGCGTCGTCGAAATCTATGTCGATGGCCGTGACGTGCCGTTGATCCGCGTCGGGCGGCGGGTGCGGCTGGAATTCGAAGGCTGGCCGGCGATCCAGTTTTCGGGCTGGCCGTCGGTCGCCGTCGGCTTTTTCGATGGCCAGGTGGCGGCGATCGATGTTGCCGCCTCGCCCAACGGCCTGTTCCGAATCCTTGTCGAACAATCGCCCGACAAGCGGCCCTGGCCCGATGAGCCGGCGGTGCGGCTGGGCGCCAAGGTGCGCGGCTGGGTGCTGATGGATACGGTGTCGGTCGGCTTTGAAATGTGGCGGCTGCTCAACGATTTCCCGCTGCAGTTTACGCGCCCCGGGGCGACCCCCGCCACCAACGGCGAGGCCAGCGGCGGCAAGGCCAAGCCCGCCGCCGATGGCAGCAACATCAGCATCGACAGCAGCAGCGACGATGCGGCGAAATAGCCGGGCGGCTGCCGTGGCGCGGGCAGGGGTGGTGGCGGCGTTGCTGGCGGGTGCGCCGGCGCTGGCGCAGGCGCCGGTCGGTGCGCCCGCGCCGGTGCTGGTCGGCCCCCCAGCGCCGGCCTTGGTGGCAGCGCCCGCGGCGCCGGCGCCGCCACCACCGCTGCCGGCCACCGGCAGCCTCGGCCTTGCCGAGGTGCTGGCCTCCGCCCGCTTCCACGCGCCGCAGGTGCTCGAAGCGCTGGCGCGGGTCCGCGGCGCCGAAGGCCGGCAATTGTCGGCGCAGGCGGCGTTCGACACGGTCTTCGCCGTCGATGCGACCAGCCGGCTGACCGGCTATTATGACGGCACCTATGCCGAAGCCACGGTGACGCGGCCGTTCCGCGGCATCGGCGGCTATGCCTATGGCGGCTATCGCATCGCCGGCGGCGAATTCCCGATCTATGAGGACGAGCGCTACACCAATCGCTTCGGCGAGGTGAAGGCCGGCGCGGTGCTGTCGCTGCTGCGCGACCGCATCATCGATGAACGCCGCTTCGGGCTGGTGCAGGCCGAAATCGACATCGCGCTGGCCGAGACGGATCGCACCCTCGTCGCCATCGGCGTGCAGACCCGCGCCATCCAGAGCTACAACAATTGGGTGGTCGCCGGCCTGCGCCTCGCCATCCACCGCGACCTGCTGGCGCTGGCGCGGGATCGCCAGGCCGGTTTCCGCCGGCAGGTCGATACCGGCGCGCGCCCGGCGATCCTGCTGGTCGAAAATGAGCAGAACATCCTGCGCCGGCAGAGCCTGGTCGTGCAGTCCGAACAGGCGCTGGCGCAGGCGGCGACCAGCCTGTCGCTCTATCTGCGCGATGCCGATGGCACCCCATTGGTGCCGTCGTCGGATCGCCTGCCGCGCGAACTGCCGCCGCCGATCCGCGTTTCCGCCGATGTCACCACCCTGCTGGCGCGGCGGCCCGAGGTGCAGGCGCTGGAAATGCGTATCCGCGCCGCCGGGCAGCGGCTGGCGCTCGATCGCAACGCGCTGCTGCCCAAGCTCGACCTCAAGCTCGAAGCGGCCCAGGACATCGGGCCGGTGCCGGCCGGATCGTCATCGCGCAGCGGCACTGACACCAAGATCGGCATCAGCTTCAGCCTGCCGCTGGAGCGCCGCGCGGCGCGTGGCCGGCTCGCCCAGACGCGCGCCGACATCGAAGCCAATCAGCAGCGCGTCCGTTTCCTGAGCGACCAGATCGCCACCGATGTCGCCAATCTCGACATCGCGGCGCGCAATGCCGCGCGGCTGGCCGCGATCGCCCGCGACGAAGCCGATCGCGCCGCCACCATGGCCGCCGCCGAACGCCGCCGTTTCGCACTGGGCACGGCGGATTTCTTCCTGGTCAATGCCCGGGAGGAGAGCGCCGCGGACGCCGCGGTGCGCCGGCTGGATGCCGCCTTCCGCCAGGTCGCGGCCAACGCCGAACTGGCGGCGGCGACGGCGGATCTGGAAGCGCTGGGGCTGTAGGAAGAGGGGCCTTCGGCGGCTGGGGCCTTGGGCCCCAGACCCCATTTTGTCAGGGCGTCGCTTGTCCTGACGTGTCCTGGTTGGCGGAACCAAAGGAGATGGGGTCTGGGGCCCAAGGCCCCAGCCGCCGGAGGCTATCCTATCGCTCGAGAGTCGCCTTGTGCTTCAGGAATTCCGGCACGCCTTCCGGGCCGAAGCCGATGAAGCGTTCGCCGCTGTCGTCGTCGCGGCGGCGGTCGTGCGGGCGTTCCGGGGCGCGGTCGCCTTCGCGCAGCGCGGCGCGGATGCCGCGCAGGCCGCGATAATCGCGAATGGGGTCGTTGACGCGCGGCGCCGGGCGGAACGGTTCCGGGGCGCGACGGTCGCTGGCGGCGGGTGTTGCCACCGCGGCCGGGCGCGTCGCCGGCTCGGCGGCGCGGGCCGGGGGGCGGTCCTGGCGGGGTGCCGCTGGCGTCGGCTTGGGTTCGGGGGTGCGCGGTGCCGCGGCGACAGCGGGGGCGTCGGCGGCGTCCGAGCGCTTGCGGTTGCGGCCGCCGCGCCGGCGCTTGCGGGCGGGTCTGTCGCCGGCGGTGTCGAAGGTCGCATCGTCGTCGTCGCGGTCGGCGTCCGGCGTCGCGGCGGGCTCGCGCGGCGGCGGGGCGGCGGCGATCGGGGCCGGCGCCTCGGCAATGCTGGCGTCGTCCGCAACCGTCACGGCGGCTTCGGGGCTGCCGTAGCGGGTGATCTTCTGGCGAATCAGCTTTTCGACTTCGGCGAGGTTCTCGGCTTCGGCGTCGGTGGCCAGCGTATAGGCGATGCCGGTGCGCCCGGCGCGGCCGGTGCGGCCGATGCGGTGGACATAATCCTCGGCATGGTGCGGCACGTCGTAATTGACGACATGGCTGACGCCCGGAATGTCGAGGCCGCGCGCCGCGACGTCGGAGGCAACGATGATGCTGATGTCGCCCGATTTGAAGCGTTCGAGCTCGCGGATGCGGTCGCTCTGCTCCATGTCGCCATGGATCTGGCTGACGGCGAAGCCGGCGCGCTTCAGGCTTTCGACCAGTTCCTTGATGTCGCGCTTGCGGTTGCAGAAGACGATGGCGTTGCGGACTTCCGGGTCGCGCAGCAGGCCGCGCAGCGCCTCGCGCTTGCCGCGCGGCGTGGTCTCGACAACATATTGAGTGATCGACGTGTTGGTCGACGCCGGCCGGGCGACTTCGATCAGCCGCGGATCGGTCATGAAGCGGTCGGCGAGCTTCTTGATCGGCGGCGGCATCGTCGCCGAGAACAGCAAAGTCTGGCGCGGGGACGGCAGCTTGGTGCAGATTTCCTCGATATCGGGGATGAACCCCATGTCGAGCATGCGGTCGGCTTCGTCGATGACGAGCAGGCTGCACTGGTTGAGCATGATCTTGCCGCGGCCGAACAGGTCCATCAGCCGGCCGGGCGTGGCGATCAGCACATCGACGCCCTTTT
>JAIXZK010000074.1 GCA_027489695.1 Sphingomonadales bacterium | reverse complement strand
GGACGCCTGCGCGGCGCGGTTCGTCAAGCGCAACACCACCGGCCGCAACCTGGAACGCTGGCGCGCCCGCGACCTGATCGGCGATCGCGAATTCGACGCCGGCGAGCGGTACCGCAGCACCTTCGAAATGAGCGGCTGGCTGCCGCGCGTCACCGCCCGCTACGGCGTGTTCACCGGCGGCGGCGAGCCGGCGATGCCGGGGCCATCGACGCACCAGCAGATGGACGCCTGGAACGCCTGGCGCACGGCGCGCGCCGAAATCGCCTGGCCGCTGCGCGAGGGGTTCGACCTGCTGGTGCTGCACGACATGGGAATGAGCGACGTCGCCAACGACAGCGCCAGCGACCCGGCCGGGATCTTCGGGCCGCGATCGGGCCTGCCGGCGGTGGCGGTGGCGCTGCTGCAGCTGGCGACCTTCTATCGGCTGTGATGCCTCATTTTCGGGCAGTGCGCTTGACAGCGAGTGTACATTCGATTTAGCGGTTTCAGCCAGGGGTGGAAATCCGCCCAAATTCATAATTGCGCCGAAAGGGGCCTCGTCGGAAACGGCGGGGCCCCAAGCATTTCCGGGAGGCAGCATGGCCGCACGCGCGCCGCTGCAGACCTCCCACACCCACCGCCGCAGCTATGCCGAGCGTGCCGACGAGATCGCCGCGCTGATCAACGACATCTGCCAACTGCGCAGCGACCCGGACCGATGGCACCAGGCCAAGAACGCCGCCGCCGTCGCGGCCCGCCGGCTGGCCGCAGCGCTGCGCGCCGACGGATTGTGAAAGGCCCGATACCATGGCCGACCCCTATCTTCGCGCCGCGCTGCTGACGATCGCCGGCGCTGCCATCGTCGATGCCGTGATCGGCCCGGAAGGCGAGCAGACGCTCGACCAGCTCGTCGCCGACGTCGAGGCCAAGGCCGAGCTGCAGCGTATCGCCGACGCCGCCGAGGCCGAGCGCTTCGCCGCCGAGCTCGAGCGCGACGCCGGCCTGGGCAGCCACGCCGACTGGCCGGACCTTTGAGCGGGCCGAGCGACAACCCGGCCGCTGCCTATCCGACCTGGCTGAAACCGCTGCGGGTGCCGTTGACGGTGATCATCGGCCCGGCCGGCAACGGCGCGCTGGCCTTCGCCCGCGAACAGGCCGGGCCCGGCGAGCTGGTGCTCGACATCGCGGCGATCGTCGCCGAGCTTTCGAACGGCGTTGCCGGCGACTGGACCATCCCCGCCTTTCGCCAGCGCAACGAGACGCTGGAACGCATGACCGATGCCGACCGGGCGGCGAAGGCCGGCATCACCGGCGCCTGGCTGGTGTCGCCCTCGCCATTCCAGTGGCAGCGGGATTTCTGGTCGAGCCGCGGCGCGATGCTGCTGCTGCGCGACCCGGGCAAGGAACGCGCGATCGCCGGCGCCATCGCCGCCGGGGTGCCGGTGAAGTTCGTGCACCAATGGTATGCCCAGGCGGCCGACGCGATGGCCGGGATGATCGCCCCGCCGGTGCGCCAGGCGCCGCCCCGGGCCGATCGGGAACAGGAAGCACGGCCGCCGTCATCGAAGCGCGGGTACGGCCGCGAGCATCGCGTGCTGCGCGACGAGCAGCTGGCCCGCGAGCCGCACTGCCGGATGTGCGCCGAGGCCAGCCGGGTGACGCCGGCGACGGTGCTGGATCACATCGAACCGTTTCACGACGCCGGCGGCGAGTTCATCCCCAAGCGCTGGGGCGACCCCAAGAATCACCGCAGCTTGTGCGCGGCATGCCACGACGCCCGCGGCGCCCGCCGGAACCGGCCGGAACGCCCGCCCGGCGTCGCCGGCGACGGCCGCCCGCAGGATCCCGCGCACCCGTGGAATCGGCGGAGCTGAACGAACAAAGCCGGGGGGCTGGATGATGGTGCCGGCGCTGCGCGACGACGAGCCGGATTGGCCGCTGCTGATCACCGATGGACTGGAAATCCAGGCGGCGCGGCAGCACTGGCACGTCATCACCGACGAGCTGCAGCTGGCCGGGCGGTGGACGCCGGCCAATGCCCATGCCGTCAAGCGGCTGGTGCTGGCTCGCCTCGCCTATGACCGCGCGGCGCGGATCGTCGCCGAAACGGGGCCGATCGTGCCCAGCCCGAAGACGGGCGTGCCGCAGTACAGCCTGCACTATGTCGCGATGAACGCCGCGGCCGATCAGGCGCTGCAGCTGGAAGGCGAGCTGCTGCTGAGCCCGCGCAAGCGTGGCAAGGCCCCGATGAAATCCGCCAAGCCCGCCACCCGGGCAGACGGGATGACGCTGTGATCCGCGATGAAACCACGGCGCTGGCGCAGTGCATCGCCGAAGGCCGGATCGTTGCCGGCGAGCATGTCGTGGCGGCGGCGCGGCGGCACCTCGAGGATCTGCAGAAAGGCCACGAGCGCGGGCTGATCTGGAAACCGGAAGAGGCGCAGCGGGTGATCGGCGCCTATCCGGCGAATTTCACCATCACCGATGGCCCGAAGGCCGGCGACCCGTTCGAGCTGCTGTGGTGGATGCGCTTCGTCACCGGGCAGATGTTCGGCTGGTTCAAGCGCGACGCCGAGGGCAACACCCGCTGGCGGTTCGACGAAGTCTATGTCGAAACCGGCAAGGGGCAGGGCAAATCGCCCTGGCTGGCGGCGACCGCGCTGCTGGTGATCGGCGGCTTTGGGCGCAAGCGCGCCCAGGCTGTCATCACCGGGCCAAAAGAAGAACAGGCTATGGTGACCATGGCCGACGCCGCGGCGATGGTGCGTTCGACGATTCCGGGCGAGGAAGACGGCACTACGCTGGAAAGCGAGGGCAAGTTCAAATGCCGCGGCCTGGGCGCGGCGACGCACACCATCGAGCATCCGGCGACGAGCAGCGTCTTCAAGACCTGGTCGGGCAAGGCAACGCAGGTTTCGGGGCCGCGGCCCTCGCTGGTGGAAGTCGACGAAGTCCACGAGCTGCAGAGTTTCGAGCTGGTCAACATGTGGCAGGCGGCGCTGGCGAAGAACGCCGAGGGCGGCATCCTGCTGCTGACGACGAACACCCCGGCGATGAACCAGGGCGTCGGCACTTTCTACAGCGAGCGCGCGCAGCGGGTGGTGAGCGGCCGCGATTTCAACGATTCGCTGCTGGTGTTCATCGCCCGGGTGGACGTCGCCGATCGCGAGACGGTTTTCGATAACGAGCCGGTGTGGCCGAAGGGCCTGCCGGCGCTGAACATCACCTTCCCGATCGAGAATGTGCGGCGGGAAGTGGCCAAGGCGCGGGTGAACCCGGCCGAGGCGAACCGGGTCAAGCGGCTGTATTTCGGGATCCCGACCGGCAGCGATACCTTCTGGATCGAAGACCCGACACTTTGGGAACGGGCGCTGCAGCCGGTCGACGAGCACGCGCTGGTCAACCTGCCGTGCTGGCTGAGCCTCGACCTTTCGGACAAGCACGATCTGACGCCGGTGACGGCGGTGTGGAAGTTCCCGGCGGTGGATGACCTGCCGCCGCGGCTGGTGGCGAAGACCTGGTACTGGACGTGCGAGGCCAACCTCGAAAAGCGCGCCCGGCAGGATCAGATGCCGTATGACATCTGGCGCGACCAGGGCGCGCTGATCGTCGTGCCCGGCGCCAGCATCAACAAGGAATTCGTGGCCGCCTGGGTGCGGGATTTCGCCGACCAGCACGACGTCCAGTTCCTGGCCTATGACGTCGCCAAGCTGGCGAGCTTCATGGAAGCCTGCGACGCGATCGGCTTCCCGACCTGGCGTTACAAGGGCCCGAAGGAACGGCCGGGGCAGGGGCTGAAGATGGTGGCGCACGCCCAGGGCACGCGCATCGCCTTTGCCGACCAGCAGCTGAGCATGCCGACCAGCATCGAGCGGCTGGAGGACGTGCTGCGCGACGGCACGATGGTGATCGACGCCAACCCGATCAACACCGCCTGCGCCAGCAACGCGGTGGTGATCGCCGACGCGACCGGCAACCGCGCCTTCGACAAGGCCCGCAGCCGCGGCCGCATCGACGGCCTGGTGACGCTGGCGATGGCAACGGGCGCCGCGACGATGGCAGCGCGGAAGGCTCCGGCCCCGGCGCGCGTCATCCGACTGTAAAGGATAGAGCATGGGATGGTGGCGCGCCATGCGCGAGGGCCTGCGGGCGCGGCTTGACCGATTGCCGGGCGGCGCTGTGCAGCGCGTCGCCGGCGGCGGCACCTGGCTTCGCCTTGGCGATGCAGCCGGCGGCGCGCTGCCGCCGGTGAATGAAGTCAGCGCGGCCAGCATCACGGCGGTCAACGCCTGCATAAAGCTGCTGGCCGGCGCCGTTTCGGCGCTGCCGATGCACATTTACGAGATGGATACCGAAAGCGGCGCCAGCCAGCGGCGAATGGGCGACGCGCTGTGGTGGATCCTCAATCAGCAGTTTCATCCGCGCTGGCCGGCAGCTGCCGGCTGGGATTTCCTGATGCGCAGCCGGCTACTGCACGGCGATGCCTATGCGGTAATCGAACGGGCTGGCAGTGGCGCGGTGCTGGCGTTGCGCCCGGTGTCGAAATCGCGCGTCGTTACCTATCTGATGGCAAATGATCGGCTGGTCTATGCCGTGCATCCCGAGCTTTCTTCGGTGCGGCAGGAGATCGAGTACTACGATCAGGACGACATGATCCATGTACCCGGCGACGGCTACGACGGGATTAGCAGCCCGAGCGTGCTGCAATACGAGCTGCGCACCGCCGGGCCGAACGCGCTGGCGGCGCAGCAGATGGCGGGCCGGTTCTTTGCCGGCGGCATGATGCCGGGCATCGTGATCAGCACCCCGGCCGATCTGAACGCCGAGCAGATGGGCATGCTGCGCAACGACATCGCCGATGTTTATGGCGGGGTCAGAAACTTCCACAAGCCGCTGCTGCTGACCGGCGGCGTCGACGCCAAAGAGCTCAGCGTGTCGCCGCAGGATGCCGAGCTGCTGGCGAGCCGGCGGTTCGAAGTCGAAGAGATTGCCCGCGTCTATGGCGTGCCGCCGTTCATGATTGGCGCGACCGAAAAGGTAACGAGCTGGGGCAGCGGCGTCGAATCGATGGGGGCCGGTTTTGTTCGCTACACCCTGCGCCGGCATTTGAACGCCTTCACCTGCGAATTCGATCGCAAGATTTTCCCGCGCGGTCGGCGCTTCCTCGACTTCGACACTAGCGAGCTCGAGCGGCCGTCGTTCAAGGAATTCGTCGAGGCACTCCGCGCCGGCCTTGGCCGCGCCGGCGAGCGGCCGATCTTTACCCAGAACGAAGCCCGGCAGCGGTTCAATCTGAAGCCGGTCACTGGCGGCGATGACATCACGCCGATTGGCACCCCGGCCGCCGCCGGCGCCAGCCCGGACCAAACTCAGGAGCAAGCATGACTGCAGACCTGATGCGCCTGCTGCGCGCCAATGCGCGGCGCGATTCCGGCATTTTGTCGGCACGCGGCGATGAGCCGGAGCTGATGCTGTACGACGTGATCGTGGCAAGCGATGCCGACGCTGACTGGTGGGGCGGCGTTTCTGCCGAAAGCGTTGTTCGCACTCTGTCCGGCCTGACCGCGCCGCGTGTCCACCTGCGGGTCAATTCGCCCGGCGGCGACGCCTTTGCTGGCATCGCCATCGCCAACGCGATGCGCGCCTATCCCGGCGAAGTCGTCATGCACGTCGACGGCTTTGCTGCCAGCGCTGCCGGCTTTCTGGCGACCGCGACCGATCGCGTCGTGATGGGGCCGGGCACGATGATCATGGTGCACAAGGCCTGGTCGATCTGCCTGGGCAACGCCGACGACATGATGGCCAGCGCGGCGGTGCTGGAGAAGCTCGACGGCCAGCAGATCGAATTGTTCCGCGCCAAGGTGGCCGGCACCGCGCCGGACTATGACTGGGATGCCGCGCTGCGCGCAGAGACCTGGTTCACGGCCGAAGAGGCCATTGCGATCGGCCTCGCCAGCGAGACGATGGCGCTGCCCGAAGACAAGGCAAAGTCCGCCGCCGCCATGGCGTTCGATCTTTCGGCCTATCGCCACGCGCCCGCGGCGCAGCTGCCACCGGCGGCGGCGGCAACGGGCGACGAGAAAACCGGCAACGACGAGGCCAAGGCGCGCCGCCAGCGGGTGGCGCGGGCCCTGGCTGCCAAAGGACTGGACGGCGCGCTGCGCTGACAGAAGCGGGCCGGCGCGTTCCGGTCACAAAGAAGGAGCGGACACGATGTCCATCAATGCACTCCGCACGCAGCGCGCGGAACGAGTCACTGCGCTGCAGGCCGCGGTCGATGATGCCGATGCCTTTGCCAAGATCGAAGCCGAAATCGCCGATCTCGATGGCCGGATCGCTCGCCACGAAAAGGCGCTGCAGGCGGTTGCGACGCTCAACCAGCCGGCGCGTCCGGCCGAGGGCAATGCCGCCACCGTGCCGGCGCAGGCGCGCAAGCCGGAAGACAAGGGCCTGAAGTTCGGCGCCATGATGCGCTGCATCGCCGCCGCCAACGGCAATCGCGACGTCGCCGTCGCCGTCGCCGAGGGCTGGGGCCACAGCGGTCTGTTCGCGCAGCAGTCGGGTCTGAGCGGCCCCGCCGGCAGTTTCCTGGTTCCCGAAGAAGTCAGCGGCGAGCTAATCGAGCTTCTGCGCCCGGCGTCGGTGGTGATGTCGTTCCAGCCGGTGTTCGTGCCGCTGCCGTCCGGCAACCTGACCATGAACCGCATCAACGTCGGCACCACCGCCAGCTACATGGGCGAGCTGGCCGATGTCGGCGCCACCGGCGCGCAGCTCGGCCAGGTGCGGCTGAACAGCCGCAAGCTGGGCGCGCTGGTGCCGATCAGCAACGACCTGCTGAAGACGGCCAGCACCGCCGCCGATGCCATGGTGCGCGACGACATGGTGATGTCGATGACCACGCGCATGGACCTTGCGTTCATCCGCGGCGCCGGCACCCAGTTCACGCCGCTGGGCCTGCGCAACCAGCTGGTCGGCAGCGACTTCGCTGCCACCAACATCCTGACCATGACGGCAGCGCCGTCGCTCGCCACGGTGACCACCGACCTCGGCCGGCTCGAGCTCGCGCTCATGAACGCGAACATCCCGATGACCCGCTGCGGCTGGATCATGGCGCCGCGCACCTACATGTTCCTGATGAACCTGCGGGACGGCAACGGCAATTACGCCTTCCCGGAAGTGCAGCAGATGATGCTGCGCGGCAAGCCGATCCGCTTCACCACGAACGTCCCGATCAACCTCGGCGGTGGCACCGAATCGGAACTCTACCTGGCCGATTTCGCCCATGTCGTCGTCGGCGAGGAGAACAACATAGAGCTGGCGATCTCCACCGAGGCTGCCTACCGCGACGCCGGCAACAATCTGCAGGCGTCGTTCAGCCGCGACGAGACGGTGGTTCGCGCGATCGCCAAGCATGACATCGGCCTGCGCCACCTGCCGGCCGTGGCGATCCTGACCGGCGTCACCTGGGGCGCCTGAGCCCCGCCAGCCCTGAGCGGCGGCGGCTGACGAATTCGGCCGCCGCCGCCAACCTTGAAAGGCAAATCCATGTCGACCACGGAAATCCTGAACCTCGGCTCACTGATCAGCGTGCAGCGCGCCGCCGCCAATGCCGCCGCCACTGCCGGCGGTACCGGCGACGCCACCGCCGTCACCGGCGTCATCATCGATCGTGCGGCGCTGCGCTGGCCGCAATCGGCGGTGTTCGCCATCCCGTTCACCACCACCCTGGCCGCCGCCGCGACGCTGTCGCTGGTAGCGACCATCCAGGACGGCGACGCCAGCAACCTGAGCGACGCCGCAACCTTCGCCAGCTTCGCTTCGGCCGTCGTTGCAACCGGCCCGGCCGGCGGCGGCACGGTGACCGGCGTTGTGGAAATCAACGTCAACCTGCGCGGCGCCAAGCGCTACCTGCGTCTCAACTTCACGCCCGACCTGTCGGCCGCGAACACCGATACCGCGGCGCTTTCGGGCGTGGCGGTTTTCGGCGGCTTCGACCGCCTGCCGCAATGATCGCGCTGCGCCTGCTGAAAAGCTTCGGCATTTGGAATGCCGGCGAGATCGCCGGCTTTCCCGAGGGCGAAGCCAGCCGCTTGGTGGCCTCCGGGGTTGCCGAACAGTTGACCGAGCAGCCGCCGGTCGCGAACGAACCCAAGCCGGTTGCGGAGATGGCCGTCGCCGAGCTGAAGGCACTGGCCGAGGCCGAAGGCATCGACCTGGGCGGTGCCGGCAAGAAGGCCGAGATCGTGGAAGCGATCGAGAAGGCCCGGGCGCCCGTCACCACCTGATCCTGAACCCTCCAGGGGCGATCCTCCCCTGTGCCTGGGGCCGGTGGTGACGCCGGCCCCTTTCTTTTGCAGCCGGAGATCCTGCCATGGCTTCGCTTATATACACCTCGGCCTTCGAGGACGCCTTTCGAGGCGCGATCGATTTCGACAGCGACACCTTCTACGTCATGCTGGTCTCGTCTTCGTACACCGAGAACAAGGACACCCACCTCAAGCGCAGCGACGTCACCAATGAAATCACCGGCACCGGCTATGTCGCCGGCGGACGGGCGGTGGCGGCGACCGTGGCCAAGGACACCGCCACCGATCGAGTGACGCTGACCTTCGCCGCCGCGACCTGGGCGTCGGCCAGCTTCACCGCGCGCAAGGCGGTTTACTACAAGCGACGCGGTGGCGCGGCTTCGGCCGACGAGCTGATCGCGGTCAACGACTTTGGTTCGGACGTCATCGCCACCAACGCCGATTTCGTCGTGCCGGCGGCGACCCTGATCATCCAGAACTGACGCTCGGCCGATGGCTGTCACGCTCAGCACGCAGGGGGGCGGCCGGGTCAATTGGCCCGCCGTTACCTTCAAGCAGGCCCTGACCGGCACGACCGGCGGCCTGTGGGTGTTTGCCTGGGTGCGGCTGCCGTCGGCCGGCATGGCGGGCAACGGCCCGTACACGATCATCGCGCGCGACAGCAACGCCGACGGGGTGTTCACCAGCGGCAACGAGATGGCCTGGTCCATCGGCGGCGACAGCGTTTCGCAGGGCGCGAACCGGATGCGGCCGCAGTTCCGCGCCAGCTATGGCGGGGCGCAGACCGGCACCCCGTTCAGCTTCACCGCTTTGGCGGCGCAGATGCCGCGCGACACGCCGATCCTGATCGGCCAGGGCGTCGTCAACACCGGCACCACCGGTTCGCCGGTGTGGACCAACTTCATGGTGGTCTGCCAGGCGAACGGCACGCCCGAATCGGTGGTGATGACGCCGGCGCCGGCGGCGCTGTTCATTTCCGGTACCGGCCAGTACCTCGGCCAGATCTTCAACAACCTCGGTTCGGCCACCTTCCAGACCCCGGCCGGGCTGGCGATCGAGCATGTCGCTATCGGCTGGGGCAACTTCCCCTGGGATGCCGCCAACAGCCGGCCGGATCACACGATCGTCGGCCAGCTCGCGTCGGGCGCGCTGCTCTTCGACAGTGCCAGCGTCCTGAACGGCGGCAGCCTGCGCGACTGGCGCAAGCTGAAGACCGCCACCGATCTGGCCGACTCCTCGCCGCAGGCCAATGGCACGCTGTCGATCACCGGCACGGTGGTGAGCGCCTCGGCCATCGCGCCGGGCGCCTGGCAGGGCGTCAACACGATTGCCATCGCCGAGCGGCAGAGCGGCTTTGTCTTCGGCGGCATGGGCCTGCGCGCCCAAAGTTTCAGCGGCACCTATCAGGGCGACATCACCGCCCTGCAGCGTCGCATCGAGCGCAACACCGGCACCGAATCGTCGCCGGTGTGGACGCTGGTACCGGGCTGGGATTGGGCGACGGCCGGTGGCTCGCTTTCGGGCGGCGCCTGGGCGTTCACCCTTTCCGGCAGCGGCCTGCCGGTCGGCGCCGATTACCGGCTGCGGGTGCGTGACGCGACGTTGACCGAGGTCGAGACGGCCACCGCCAACCCGTGGCATGTCGGCCTGGTCGCCGCGCCGGATGGCCAGAGCCAGCTGCAGCGCGCCGAGCAGATCGGCCGAGGCCTGCGCGCGCCGCCGGCCGGCATGAAGGCATCGGTGATGCGCCTGGGCGGCGGCGGCCGCGACGCCGGCGCCAGCGTCGGCGGCGGCGGTTACGTCCAGCCGACGGTCGAGATCGTGCCGCTGACGACGGCGGGAGCGACCGGCGCCGGGTACATGGCGATCGCCGAGGCATACTGGCTGGCCACCGGCATGCCGGTGATGATCATCGACCTACCGATCGAGGGCAGCGGCCTGGCGCAGTGGAACAACAACGACGCCTACGGCAATTTCTTCTATCGCGGCGACGGCAGCAGCCTGCCGACGATTTCGAGCGCCAACAATTCCGGCGTGCTGACGATGCTGGCAATCGCCGCTGAACGCTATCGCGACGTCGACTTCTTGAATTGGGGCACTTCGGACAGTTCCGACGTTGCCGGCTGGCCGGCCAAGATCGCGATCTACCGCGCCAACAAGGACAGCTATTTCAGCAATTCGCCGTCGACTGTGCCGATGCTGGTGATGCCGTATCCGCGCAGCTGCGGCGGCGGCGCCTGGCCGGCGCCGCTGAACCTGCGCAACGTGCAGCGCGACTATGCCCGAAACACCGCGCGCACGATCTACGCGGGCGACCTGCTCGACATCATCATGGACGCGGATGGGTCGAACCATCCGCGCGCCCTGGCGGCGGACAGCGGCAGCTTCACGCGCGAGATCGCCGGCGAGGGCAGCCAGCGCCAGGGCCTGCAGATGGGCCGCGCGCTGGCCTGGTGGCAGTCGGGCGGATCGGTCAGTTACTTCGGGCCGCTGTGGCAGAATGTCTATTTCACCGATGGCGTGCGCAACGTCATCGAGGTGGAAACCGGCGTCGCCCTGCAGACGATGAATTCGGCCGCCGTGGCGCAGCTGATGACCGTGTCGACGGATGGCGGCACGACCTGGAGCGAAGCCGGCTTCACCACCAGCATTTCCGGCACGAAGATCCGGCTGACCAAGACTTCGGGATCCTGGACGTTCGGCAGCACCCGGGTCGATTACTGCCGGCAGATGCCGTTCCAGTCGACGCGGGAGAACAGCGAGGCCGCGGCGGCGTCGCTGGTCGATGGCCTGATCTATGGCCCGCCGCAGACGTGGCGCGACGGCCGCGGCCAGCATTTGATGCCGCTGGGCGGTACCGGCGCGGCGGTCGGCCTGGCCGACCCGATGTGGACGGTGACGGCGAGCCTGTCGCGGACATCGGCCACCGGCGCGGCGCTGGCGCCGGCGGTGCAGTTGACGGCGCTGGCCAGCCTCTCGGCCGGCAGCGCGGTCGGCGGGGGGTCGAGCAGCGCGCCGGCCCGGCAATGGACGGCGACGGCGAGCCTGAGCGTTGCAGCCGCAACCGGCGCCGCAGTGGCGCCGGGGCTGAACCTGACCGCCGGTGTTGTCTGGATGCCGGCATCCGCCACCGGCGCGGCGCTGGCGCCGGCGGCGACGTGGCCGGCGGACCTGCTGCTGCTGACGTCAACGGCGACGGTTTCGGCGCCGCCGGTCGAGCTGGCGCCGGTGACGCTGGCCGAGGCGAAGGCCTGGCTTTCGGTCGACGGCGATGCCGACGACGGGTTGATCGCGGACCTGGTGCGGGCGGCGGCAGGGGCGATCGAGGCGCATACCGGCTTGTCGCTTTCGCCGCAGCCGTTCGTGTGGAGCTATTCGGGATTCCCGGCGGATCGGGGCGCGCTGCCGCTGTGGCGCCGGCCGATCGATCTGGTCGAAACCGTCACCTATTTCAGCGCGGCCGATGGCAGCGAGGTTTCGATCGACGGGACGCAGTTCCGGCTGCGCGCCCAGGACAACCAGGCTTGGTTGCTGCCGGCGTTCGGGGCCAACTGGCCGGCGGCCGAGGCGAGCAAGGGATCGGTTTCGGTGGCGGTGACCGCCGGGCACAACAGCAACGACGAGGTGCCGGCGCCGGTGCGGCAGGCGGCGCTTAGCCTGGTGGCGCACTGGTATGCCAACCGTGAGGCGGTGGCGGTCGGGATGACCGAATTGCCGCTGGGGGTGAAGATGCTGCTGGCGCCGTATCGTGGCGCGCTGATCGGATAGGAGGCGCGGCGATGGAAAGCGTAGTTCCGACCATCGCCGGACTGATTGCCGTCGTGATCAGTTGCGGCGGGCTGATCTACAATATCGGCTGGCAGAACCGCCGTATCGAGGATCAGGAAAAGCAGCTGATCAACCTGAAAACCGACCACGACCGGCGGCTGGTGGCTCTTGAAACCCGGCAAGCCGCTGACCACGATTTGCTGACCACGATTCGCGAGCAGATCAAGTTCTTGTATGACAAGGCTCAGCCGCGACGGCGAGGAGGGCAGGATGCGTGACACCCTGATGCACACCGGCCAGCCGCCCGACCCGCGCATGCTGGCGGTCTATGCGCTCGCCCTGGTGCTGGCGCTGATCGTGCTGGCCGTGGCGCGCGCCTGATGGCGCGCCAGCCGGGGGCGGGTGATCTTCGTGAGCAGATCCGCATCGGGCGGCAGGTGACGGCGTCGGACGGCGCCGGCGGCCAGGCGCGCAGCTGGGTCGATGGCGAGCCGCTGCGCGCGCAGGTGCTGCCGTTCGGCGCCGGCGATGCCGAGGCGGTCGCCGACGGCCTGGCCGGGGTGCAGGGTTACAAGATCATGATCCGGTTCGGCCCGGCGGTGGACATCGACGATCGCATCACCTGGCGCGGCCGTGTGCTGACGGTGCTGGGCGCTGTCGACGACACCGGCCGGCGGCGGTTCCTCACCATCACCACCGATCGCGGCGGGGTGACCGGCTGATGGCGGCGCGATCGGTGGTCAACCGGCGGGCCTCGCAGAACATCCGGCGGATGATCCGCAGGCTGCCCGAGGCGCAGAAGGCGGAAGTGGCGAGCGTGTTCCAGTCCGAGGGGCCAGTCATTCTGGCCTATGCCAAGGCCTCGACGCCGAAGAAGACCGGCAAGCTGCG
>JAIXZK010000008.1 GCA_027489695.1 Sphingomonadales bacterium | reverse complement strand
TAGACGCTCTGGGCATGCAGGAACAGCCGGTCGGGGTCGCCTGGCGTCGCGGCGAGCAGCGCCGCCGTGGTGCGGAAGGCTTCGTCGGCCGCCGTGCCGGCGGCATCGAACTCACGCTTTTCAATCTCGTCCTCGGCCAGATTGTGCAGCCCGGCGGCGCGGCGCGCCAGCATCGCCGGCGTCAGCTGCGCCAGATCCTGTTCGGCGAAATAGGCCAGCGCGCGTCGGTTGGCGGCTTCCAGCACGTCGAGTCGCCCGGCCGGCTTCAGCCGATCGCGCAGATCGGTGAGCATGAAGTCGACCAGGCTTTCCGCCTGGGCGCGCTGCGCCTGTGCCTCCAGTCGGCGCCGATCCGCTTCGTTGCGGGCAAGGAATGCAGTCGCGGCCATTGCTGCCATCAATAAACCGAAAATTAATGCCGCCCCCGTGACGAGCATCACGCGGCGCAGCCGGCGTTGCGCATCGCGCTGCACGAGATCATCGAGATCGACGCCGCTGATGCCGGCGACGAGCTTCAGCAACCCCAGCCGCCGATCGCTGCCGGCACCGCTGAGATCGGCGGCCAGCGGTTCGGCGCCATCGGCCAGCAAGGGCGCCGGAAACGCCGCGGCCGGCAGCCCGGACAGCAGCACCGCCAGTACCGGCCGGCCGGGATGCAATTGCCGGAACAGCTGGATCTCGCGCGCCACCCAGGGCGATGCCGCCGCCGCCGGCGAACACAGCACGATCAGTGTCTCGCTCGCCGCCAGCGCCGCCTGCACCGCGGCCGACAGGCTTTCGGCCGCCGGCAGATCCTCGCGATCGCGGAAGATCGGCGACAGGCGCGCCGGCACCGGCCCGAGTCGCCCCGGCTTGCCGACCAGGCGGCGCGGCACGACGAAGCGCTCGAGCTGCCGGTGCAGCCGCGCCGCCGCCACCGCATCGCGATGCGAATAGCTGATGAAGGCGCGAAAACGCCCGCTTGCCCCGCCCGCTGTCATGACCCACCCCTGCCACCGCGACCCGCTGCCCCGGGCCGCCTGGACAGCCACGCTTGTGGCAGAGGATTTCGCCAGCCGCAACGAAGCGACGCCGTCGCAATCGGTTAACCGGCGACGGTTCGTCGCAATCGCCGACTACGGTTCGTCGCAATCGCCGGCCCTGCCCCCGATTCCGGACACCGCCGTGACCGCCATCACGCTTTTCGAGCCATCACAAAGGCTAAGCACATGGCAAGTCAGGCGGGGTGGCGTGATCGGCATGGCATGGCGCCTGCCACGCGCCGGCCTCGACCTGGCGGTCAAACAGGGGTCACCGTCATGGCTAGCTTGCACCACGCCACCGCGTCGAAACCGCGACCATTGCCGGTCGCGGCACCAACGGCACCACTTGCCCGGCTGCTCGATCGCGCCGACGCGGCATTCAGCGCCTGGCGCAACCCGTCGGCAGTCATCGAGATGCTGTCCACCGGGCTGTTTCATATCCGCGCCAGCCTCAACCGCGATCGCTGGCTGGCGGCCTGCGCCGCGATGCAGGTCCATCCGATCATGGCGACCCTGCGCCAGGACCCGCTGATCGCGCGCAGCCTCGACAAGCCGCGCGGCCATGCCGGCGATGCGGTGATGATCGACATGATCTACCGCCACCCGGATCGCCGCGGCGATCTGGCCGCCGCCTCCCCGCTCGGCCGCGGCGTCCATCTCGGCACCACCACCTCCCCCGTGGCCGCCGCCGTGCGCGATCGCCGCCTGCAAATGGCCAAGCTCATCGATGCCGCGGCTTCCGGCCAGCAGCGGCCATCGGTGCTGGCGCTCGCCGCCGGGCATCTGCGCGAAACCGAATTGTCGACGGCGATGGGCGATGGCCGCATCGGCCGCTTCGTCGCCCTCGATCCCGACGACAAGAGCGTGTCCGTCATCGCCGCCCGCCATGGCAAGGCCGTGGAAGTGATGCCTCAGTCGATCAGCGCCGTGCTGCGCGACCAGATCGCCAATCCGCATTTCGACCTGGTCTATGCCGCCGGGCTGTTCGATTATCTCGACACGCGCGTCGCGACACGGTTGACCCGCGCTGTCGCCGACATGCTCAAGCCCGGCGGCCGCTTCGTCTTCGCCAATTTCGCCGATGATCTGTGGGAAGCCGGCTTCATGGAAGCCGCCATGGCCTGGCACCTGATCCTGCGCAACGAGGACGATGTTGCCGGGGTCCTGACCGCCGCGACGCGCGGCATGGATGACATCAGCACGCGCGTCTGGTCGGCTTCTGACGGCGCCATCCTGTATGGCGAAATCGCCCGCGCCGGCTGAACCGGGCAGCGGGACAGGCGACGAAACGTCGACGGCCGGGGCCTTCAGGCTCCGGCCGTCTGTTTCCCGGGCCCTACCAGGGCACAAGAATGAGATTGCGGGTGAGCCTCCTTCGGCTGGGCCTCAGGCCCCAGACGCCCTTTCGACAGTCGCCATCATGACGGGCCGCTCAGGCGCAGCGGCGACCCACAAAATGGGGTCTGGGGCCTGAGGCCCCAGCCGCCGGAGGCGCACCTCCATCTCCACATGATTCAAAGCGTCCGCCACCGCCGCAGCCGACAGCCACGAGGCGGCCCGCGCCGTCGTGGCGCGGGCCGCTGCGTCGTCAGATGAAGATCACATCGGAGACGTGCACCGCCGCGACGATGTTGACGAGCGCGATGGTGCCATCGACGCCATCGGTGATCCGCCACACCCCCGGCGCCTGCAGCGTGAAGGTGCTGCCCGCGCCCCAGCCGTTCAACTCGATCACGTCACCGGCGCCGGCGCCGCCGCCGGCGAAATCGGTGATGGTATCGCCATTGGCGCCGGCCTTGGTCAGGACAAAGGTGTCGAAGCCACTGTTGCCGGTCAGCGTGTCGGCCCCCAGGCCGCCGTCGAGCCGATCGAGACCGCTGCCACCGAGCAGCGTGTCATTGCCGCCGAGACCGAACAGCGTGTCGTCGCCAAGGCCGCCGGTGATGCGGTTGTCGAGGCCGTTGCCGGTGCCGGTGAAAGGCGTCACCGCGACGCTGCCGAAGACCAGATATTCAAGGCCGTCGGCCAGCACATGCGACGACAGTTCGGTCCTGACCGTGTCGATGCCACCGGCATCGACGCCAAGCTCGACCTCGATCGTCGTGTCGAGGGCATTGTCGATGTAATAGGTGTCGTTGCCGGCACCGCCGTACATCTGGTCAGCACCGCCGCGGCCATCGAGGATATTGTTGCCGATGTTGCCGCGCAGGATGTTGGCATCGCCATTGCCGGTGCCGTTGATGTTCGAAATGCCGGTCAGGGTGAGGTTCTCGACCCCGGCACCGATCGTGTAGCTGACGCGTGATTCAGCAATGTCGGTACCGCTGGTCTCGATGATCACATCAAGGGCATTGTCGATGACATAGACATCGTCGCCGGCGCCGCCTTCGAGTTGATCGACGCCGCTGCCGCCGTCGAGGCGATCGGCGCCGCCATGGCCGCGCAACGTGTCGCTGCCGGCGGCGCCGGTCAGCGTGTCATCGCCGCCGGCACCGTCGATGACATTGTTGCTGCCATTGCCGGTGCCGTTGAAATTGCCGGCGCCGGTATAGACCATGTCCTCGACCTGGCTGGCGAGGGTGTAGAGATCGATCGCCACCAGCGCCCGATCCTGGCCTTCGCCGACGAATTCGCGCGGCAGGTCGGCGATGTCGTCGATGACATAGGTGTCATCGCCGGTGCCGCCGTACATGACATCGACGCCGGCGCCGCCATCGAGGCGATCCTGGCCGTCACCGCCATAGAGCGTGTCGTTGTCGCCAAAGCCGTAGAGGCTGTCGTTGCCGATATTGCCGGTCAGCCGGTTGCGCAGCGCGTTCCCGTTGGCGGTGAAATCGGCGACGCCGAGCGCCACGACATTCTCGATCTCGCTGAGCTGGCCGCTCAAGGTCACGGTCGCGAACGGCGTGCGCAGCGTGTCGATGCCCTCGCCGGCGAGCTCGACGATGATGTCGCCGAGATCGTCGATGATATAGGTATCGTCGCTGATGCCGCCGACCAGGCTGTCGATGCCGGCGCCGCCGTCGAGCGTGTCCTTGCCGGCGAGGCCGATCAGCGTGTCATTGCCGCCGAGCCCTTCGATCAGATTGTTGCTGGTTGAACCGGTGATGCGGTTTGCGACACCATTGCCGGCCCCGTTGATAGCGCCAGCGACGAGCTCGAGATTCTCGATATCGGCGCCAAGCGTCCAGGTAACGCGGGTGCGGATCGTGTCGGTGCCCTCGCCGGGCAGTTCGACAACGACGTCGGTGGCAAGATCGACGACATAGACATCGTCCCCGAGCCCGCCGGTCAGCGTGTCGCTGCCGCCGGCGCCATCGATGGTGTCGTTGCCGGCGCCGCCGGTCAGGTTGTTGTCGAGGGCATTGCCGGTGATCAGGCCGGCGACGCCGCCGGTGTAAATGACTTCCTCGATCTCGGTGAAGTTGCGGATGCTGATCGTCGCGAGCGAAGTGAACACCCGGTCATAGCCACCGCCGACCAGCTCGACGACCCGGTCGCTGGCGGTATCGATATAGTAATCATCGTCGCCATCGCCGCCGATCATCGAATCGACGCCGACCCCGCCGCGCAGCGTGTCGTTGCCGAGCCCGCCGCTGAGCGTGTCGTTGAAGATGCCGCCGGTGATCTCGTTGTCGAGATCATTGCCGGTGCCGTTGAAGCGCAGGCCGCCGACATAGCGCAGGTTCTCGATATTGGCGTGCGGCACCAGCGAGAAGCTGCTGACCGTCGCCGGGATACCGCCCGGCAGGTCGGCCTCGATGGTATCGATGCCCTCGTCGAACGCCTCGACGACGATGTCGGGGACATTGTCGACGCCATAGACGTCATCGCCCAGGCCGCCGACCATCGAGTCGGTGCCGTCGCCACCGGCCAGCGTGTCGTTGCCGGTGTCGCCGATCAGCGTGTCATTGTCGTTGCCGCCATCGAGGCTGTCGTTGCCGCCCAGGCCGGTGAGGCTGTCGTTGCCGCCGAAACCGCGCAGCACGTCGTCGCCAGCGGCGCTGCCGACGATCGTATCGGGGTTGCTGTTGCCGTTGAAGACGATGCCGGTGTTGAGATCGCTCGGCACGAAATCGATATCGGCAAAGCGCAGCGTCTCGATGCCGGTGACGGTATCATCGCCATCGGGGCCAAGGCCGTTGCGGTTGTCGACGACGCGGAACACACCGGGCGACTGCTGCGAGATGGTGTAATCGCTGCGCAGGCCGGAGTAGACCGCGACATCGTCGCCAAGGCCGCCGTCAATCGAGTCATTGCCGCCGCCGCCGGTGACGCGATCATTGCCGTCGCCAGCGGTGATGACGTCGTCGCCGCCGAAGCCGTTGATCGTGTCGTTGCCGGCATCGAAGCCACCGGTGATGGTATCGGCGCCGGACGAACCGTTGATGCTGTCATTGCCGTCGCCGCCGGTGACGCTGGCGCCGCCGCCCGAAACGGTATCGTCGCCGATACCGCCATCGACGACCGAGCCGATGGTGCCCGAGACGACGTCATTGCCCTCGCCGCCGGTCAGGGTGCCGGCGCCGGTCAGCGTGTCGTTGCCGTCGCCGCCGATCAGCGTGTTGGCGCCGTCGCTGTCGTTCAGGCTGTCATTGTCGTCGCCGCCGTCCAGATAGTCATTGCCCTGGCCACCGTTCAGCGTGTCGTTGCCGGCCTCGCCGCCCAGCGTGTCATTGTTGTTGTCGCCATCGATTCGGTCGTTGCCGGTGCCGCCGGCGGCATAGTCGTTGCCGAAGCCGGCGATGACGGTGTCGTTGCCGCTGCCACCAAGGATGGAGTCGGCACCATCGAAGGCGTCGATGAAGTCGGCATCATCGCCGCCATCGAGCGTGTCGCCGCCGGCGCCGCCGTAGATGGCGTCGAAGCCGGCGCCGCCGCTGATCGAGTCATTGTCGTTATAGCCTTCGAGGCGATCATTGCCGTCGCCGCCGGTGATGGTGTCGCTGCCGGATTCACCGCGCAGATAATCGTCGAGCCCGGTGCCGAGCATTGCGTTGTCGAGGCCGTCGCCGACCGCGGCAAGGCCGCCGACCGCCGCCACCGTCACATTGTTGAACACCAGCGTTTCGAGTTCGCGGGTCGTGTCGACGCCCTGGCCGCCGCGATTGTCGATGACGAACAGCGAGGTGCCGTCCGACGCCACGGTGAAGTCGGCGCGGATGCCGGCGATCACCGCGGTGTCGTTGCCGCTGCCGCCAACCACCGTGTCGTCGCCAGCGCCGGCGACAAGCGTGTCATCGCCGTCGCCGCCGTCGAGCGAGTCGGCGATCGAGCTGGCAGTCAGCCGGTCATTGTCGTCGCCGCCGACGAGCGTGCCGCTGCCGGTGAGCGTGTCATTGCCATCGCCGCCATCGAGGCGATTGGCGCCGCTGCTATCGCTGATCGTGTCGGCGCCGATGCCGCCATAGAGGCTGTCGTCGCCACCACCGCCGGCGATGACGTCGTCGCCGTCCTCACCATCGACATGATCGTCGCCGCTGCCGGCATCGATCATATCGTTGGCGGTGCCGCCGAGGATGCTGTCGCCGCCGCCGTCGCCGAACAGCTGGTCGCTGCCGGCGCCGCCCAGGATGGTGTCGTCATCATCGCCGCCGCGCAGCGTATCGGCGCCGCCGGCAACAAGATCGACGGTCAGCACCGGTGCACCGACCGGCAGCCCGGTGAAGGGATCGACCGGCTGGGAGATGATGAGGTCGTCACCGGCGATCAGATCCTCGCCGATGCCGCCGACCACCGAGTCGTCGCCCAGGCCAGCCACGACGAGATCGTCCTCGTCACCGGCATCGATCCGGTCGTCACCGGCTTCGCCGAAGATGCGATCGGATTCGGTGCCGCCGTTGACGGTGTCGTTGCCGGCGCCAGCCAGGATGCTGTCCTCGCCGGCCAGGCCGTCGATGCGGTCATTGCCAGCCAGCGCGTTGATGGTGTCGTCGCCGGAACCGGTGAAGGTCGGGCCGACGCCATCGATGTTGGTGACCCCGGCCGAGGAGCCCGGAATGATCGCCAGGAAGCTGTCGTTGCCGCCGGTGCCGAGCAGCGAGACGCCGCGATTGGCCGCCGCGATATAATCGGCATCGTCGAAGCGGACGATGCGGACGTTGAACAGCGTGTCGGTGCCTTCCGGCGAGCCGGGGCGATTGTCGGTGACGGTGACCACGCCGCCGACCTCGGTGACGGTGAAGTCGTTGCGATTGCCATAGAAACGCACGATGTCGACTGCCAGCGCGCCGGCGCCGCCGCCATCGATGGTATCATTGCCGCCATTGCCGGCGAGGAAATCGCCGCCCGAGCCGCCGTCGATGCTGTCATTGCCCTGGCCGCCCGAAATCGAGTCGGCGCCATCGCCGCCGAACAGCAGATCCTCGCCCCAATTGCCGCTGATTGTGTCGTTACCGTCGCCGCCTTCCAGCGTCTGCGCGCCATCGATGCCGCCGGGCGACGTGCCGTACAGCACATCGTTGCCGCCATCGCCCTGCCCGACCGCGCCGGTATAGACGGCGAGCACATCGTCGCCGTCCTCGCCGCGCAGCAGGCCGAAGCCGGCGACGGCGTCGTTGCCGGCGCCACCGAGCGCATTGCCCGAGGTGATGAAGATATTGTCGTTGCCGGCCTCGCCGCGCAGCTCGCCGCTGCCCGAGATATTGTCGTTGCCGAGCCCGCCCGACAGCGAGCCATTGCCGCTGATGGTGTCGTTGCCGGCGCCGCCGATCAGTTCGTCGATCCCGGCATCGCCGGTGATCTGGTCATCGCCGTCACCGCCATCGACGCGATCGTTGCCGCTGCCGGCCTGGATGGTGTCATTCTCGGTGCCGCCGCTGATGCTGTCATTGCCGGCATCGCCGAACAGCTGGTCTTCGCCAGTGCTGCCGACGATCGTGTCATTGTCGGCGCCGCCGAAAACAACGTCATTGCCGTCGCCGCCATCGATGCTGTCGTTGCCGCGACCACCGAACATGCGGTCATGGCCGCCAAGGCCGAACAGCGTGTCGTTGCCGAAATCCTGGTCGGGATCGTCGATGCCGCTGCCCGCCGGGCCGGCAACCGGCTTGCCGGCGCCGACGATCGAATCGTCGAGCTCGGTGCCGATCAACAGGTCGTTGGCGGCGGTGCCATCGACGATCACGCCGGCGGTCAGCGCCGACAGGGCGATATTGGCGTTGAGGAAGATGGCGCGTTCGACATTGGTCAGGCGGTCGGTGCCAAGGCCGTTGATGCCGTCGGCGGGGCGATTGTCGGCAACGATGAAGCCGCCGCTGCCGTCGCGGATGACGGACATGTACTCGCGATTGTCCTCGAACGCCGCGGTGTCCTCGCCGCTGCCGCCGTCGATGGTATCGGACAGGCCGCCGCCGGAGATGAGATCGTCGTCCTCGTCGCCGAAGACGACATCGGTGCCGTAATTGGCGCTGATGACATCGTTGCCGGTGCCGCCGTGGAAGGTCTGCGCGCCATCGAGGCCAAAGGGATGCCAGCCGTTCAGCGTATCGGCGCCCTCGTCACCAAAGCCGGTCGAGCCGGTGCCGACATAGAGCAGATCGGCGCCAAGGCCGCCCGAAAGCGTGCCGAAGCCGATGACCGTGTCATTGTCGGCATCGCCGGAAAGCTCGCCATTGCCGAAGACATAGTCATTGCCGGTGCCGCCCGACAGCGTGCCATTGCCGCCGGCAACGCCCCAGTTGCTGAGATTGTCGTTGCCGGCATCGCCGGCGATGTCGCCATTGCCGGTGATGCTGTCGTTGCCGTCACCGCCGCGGATGGTGTTGATGCCACCATTGTCGCTGACGATGTCGTTGCCACTGCCGGCCTGGATGCTGTCGTCGCCGAGGCCGCCGATCACCGTGTCATTGTCGGACCCGGCGTCGATCTGGTCGGTACCCGAACCGCCGTCGATATAATCGTCACCGGTGCCGCCGCTGATCGTGTCGGAACCGCTGTCGCCCGCCACCACGTCATTGCCGGAGCCGGCATCGAGCGAGTCATTGCCATCGTCGCCGCCGAGCCGGTCGTTGCCGCCCAGGCCGATGATGGTGTCGTCGCCGCTGTCGCCGATCAGGATATCGTCGAAATCGGTGCCAACGAGCAGGATACCGACGTTCGAACCCGGCAGCGTTTCCTCGTCGAGGCTGTCGAACTGCAGCAGTTCGACGCCGAAGACGAGATCGGTACCATTGGGACTGCCGCCGCGCAGATCGACGACGGTCGCGCTGCCATCGGCGTTGAGCGTCACCGAATAATCGGAGCGGCGGCCGCTGTAGATCGCCTTGTCGAAGCCCGAGCCGCCATAGATGGTATCGTTGCCGGCGCTGCCGGTAATGGTATCGTCATTGGCGCCGCCGAGCAGCGTGTCGAAACCGCCGCCGCCGGTGATCGAGTCAGCGCCGCCACCGCCGTCGAGCAGCAGCGGGGTGAAATAATAGCCGGTCAGCGTGTCGTTGCCGTCATTGCCCTGGCCGGCGCCGCTGGCGACATAGACATTGTCGTTGCCATCGCCACCGCGCAGCAGGCCGGAACCGTTCAGCGTGTCATTGCCGGCATCGCCATCGAGCAGCCCGCTGCCCGAGATGCTGTCATTGTCGCCACCACCAGACACGGTACCGGCACCCGACAGCGTGTCGTTGCCGTCGCCGCCGCTGATGACATTGCCGTTGCCGTCGCTGTCGTTGATCAGGTCGTTGCCGGTGCCGCCGTCGAGCGTATCGGCGCCGGCGCTCGAAATGATGGTGTCATCGCCTTCGCCGGCGAGCACGACGTCACTGTCGGTGCCCGCGTCGATCCAGTCGGCGCCGGTGCCGGCGTTGATGCTGTCGGCGCCGCTGCCGCCGCGCACCACGTCATTGCCGGAACCGGCGTTGATGGTGTCGTTGCCGGCGTCGCCATTGATGCGATCGTTGCCGGCTTCGTCACCGATATTGGCGGTGATGCCAACGATGCCGGCATTGCCCAGCACATCGTCGCCGTCGCCGCCGACCAGGCTGTCGTCATAGAGCGTGCCGACGATGGTATCATTGTTGATGGTGCCGTTGCGGACCTCGCCCGAATTGAGCAGCGTCGGCTCCCAATCGAGATCGGTGAAGCGCAGCACGGTGATGCCGGAGACGGTGTCGACGCCCTCGGGGCCCTGGCCGCCGCGATTGTCGGCCACGATGAATGACGTCGGGCCGTTGAGTTCGTCGGTAATCGGAACCTTGATGATCGAGGCAAAGGTGCGGGTGCCGGTATAGCGCGCCACGTCATAATCGCCGCCGCCGATGATGGTGTCGTCGCCATCGCCGCCGTCGATCGTGTCGTTGCCGGCACCGCCGTTGAGGCTGTCATTGTCGGTGGTGATGCCGGGATAGCGGCCGCCCGACAGCGTGTCGGAGCCATCGCCGCCGAGCAGCGTCTCGCGCGTGCCCCAGTAACCGCTGGCGCTGTCGTCGCCCGTTCCGCCATCGAAGAAGGCAGTGCCCGGCCAGGGGAAGCCGCTGCCATAGACATCATTGCCGGCGCCGCCATAGGCTACACCGCCACTGCCGGTCAGCGACAGCGTGTCGTTGCCATCGCCGCCGAGCAGCGTGCCCTGGCCGCTGATATTGTCGAGCCCGTCGCCGCCATCGAGCGTGCCGGCACCCGACAGCGTGTCGTTGCCGGTGCCGCCGGTGAGCGCGCCCGAGCCCGAGAGATTGTCGTTGCCGATGCCGCCGGTCAGCACGCCGGTGCCGCTCAGCGTGTCATTGCCTTCGTCGCCCTGCAGCAGGTTGGTGCCTTGGGCATCCGAAATGCTGTCGTTGCCGGTACTGCCGATCAGCGTGTCGTTGCCGGCCTCGCCAAAGAGCCAGTCGGCATCGTCGCCGCCATTGATCAGGTCCTGGCCGGCACCGCCATGATGGGTGTCGTCGCCCTCGCCGCCGAGCAGCGTGTCGCGGCCGGAATTGCCGTAGAGCACGTCATTGCCGACGCCGCCCTCGATGCTGTCATTGCCGAAGCCGCCATCGACGATGTCGAAGCCGGAGCGCGCCAGGATGGTGTCGTCACCAACCAGAACCGCGGCGGTCAGCGTGTCGTTGAAGATGCGATCATCGATGCCGGCGGTATCCTCGAACAGGATTCCGGGCGTCGAGACCAGGGTAAACTCGTCATCGTTGAACTGCAGCACTTCGACATTGGACAGAATGTCCTGCCCAAGCGGACTTCCGGCGCGCAGATCGGTGACGATGGTGGTGCCACCCGCACCGGCAACGATCGAGAAATCGGCGAAATTGCCGTTGTAGCGAACGATTTCCGAACCGGCACCGCCGTCGATCTCGTCATTGCCGGCGCCGCCGGTGATGATGTCGGCACCGTCGCCGCCGCTGATCGTGTCGTTGCCGGCGCCGCCGTCGATCGTGTCATTGTCGGCGTTGCCGTAGATGCTGTCGGCGAAATTCGAACCGGTGATGCTGTCGTTGCCGGCGTCGCCGGACAGATCGGAGGGATTCGAGGCGCTGCTGGCATTGATGGTGTCGTTGCCGGCGCCACCGGTGACGGTGCTGCCATAGACGGTGATGTTGTCGTCGCCGTCGCCGCCGTCGATCAGGCCGGAAGCAGCGATGGTGTCGTTGCCGCTACCGCCCGAAACCGTGCCGGCGCCGGTGATGTTGTCGGCGCCGAGGCCGCCTTCGATGCTGTTGGCGCCGTCGTTGTCGAACAGCGTGTCGTTGCCGTCATTGCCGAGCAGCGTGTCGTTGCCGAGACCGCCCGAAATGCTGTCATTGCCATCGCCGCCGACCAGCGAGTCATTGCCGTTGTTGCCCTGGATGGTGTCGTTGCCGCCCAGGCCGTCGATGGTGTCGTTGCTGTTGGAGCCCGGCAACGAGTCGGCGCCATTGCTGCCCTGAACGAACAGCCCGGTGCCCTGCGGCGAGATCGTCGGCAGGAAATTGTGCAGCGTCAGGTCGGCCGCCACCGAGGTGTCGATGTTCCTGAGGATGAGCACCGTCGTCCAGCCGAGCGCGCCACCGGCGCCATCGAAATCGACCTGGAGATTCAGCTCATTGGGCGCACCGAGCAGGCGCATATAGCCGTTGGTGAACGGATTCTGCCCGGCCGCCAGCCCCGACATATAGGCGATGACCTGGCTGACATCGAGGACGTCGCCGCCGGGACCGGCCTGGAAATTCTCGACGACGTCGGGCGTCGCATTGGTATAGCGGGCGTAATAGCCTTCGATCTGGAAGATGTCCTGGCCGCTGCCGCCGTCGAGTGTATCGGCGGTGCCGGTGTTCAGTGTGATGTTCTGGAAATAATCGTCGCCATCGTCGCCGAAGACCTGGCCGTACGCATTAAGCGTATCGTCGCCATCGCCGCCACGAACGGTATTGAACCCTTCGGTATCGGTGATCGAGTCATTGCCGTCGTTGCCGGACAGGCTGTCGTTGCCGGCGTTGCCGGTGATCGTGTCGCGGCCCATGCCGCCCGAGATGGTGTCATGGCCGGCCTGGCCGCTGATGTTGTCACTGCCGCCAGCGCCGGAGATGCTGTCGCCGGCATTGGTGCCGGTGATGGTCTGGCCAAGATCGTTGCCGACCAGCGTTGCGCCGCTCGGGCCCCAGCCGCTGGCGAAATTGGCATGGGTCAGGGCGCTGGCGGTGGTGTTCTGCAGG